>JACXUF010000072.1 GCA_014764105.1 Sulfuricurvum sp.
ACTCAAAACCTTAACTCAAGGCCTCTCAGCGTTTGTGGACGGGAATTATAGGGGAAAAAAGAAAAGATGTCAAGGGGTTTTTGAAAGAAAGTTTGAAAAAATGGAAAAAAATCGCTCTTTAGTTGTAGGCAATCGATACATAACCCGTTTGTGCTTGTACTGTAATGGTGGCATTTCCATCGGATTGATGCTGCATCTGAATTGTACATCCGCCATTTGGTACTGGATTTGAATACAATCCGGTATACGTATCTAAATAAGGGCGTCCCAAATGATCAAAAACTACTGTTCTGAATGCTCCACCCATAACACATGTACCACCTACCTTAGAAATTCCAAAGTTTTTCGTTAAATTAACAACTGCATCTTCAGATATTGAAGCAACTGCCGTAACACCGTCTCCCAGTGTTTGTCTAGTCAATGGATCAATAGCCTCTTCATTTGCATTAGAATTACCTGCTTTATTTTCATCCCTGAAAACTTCATAGTAATAAATTTTTTCTCCCGCTATTGTAGTATGTGGAAAACGTATTTGCCACCTCGTTTGCCACCAAGTGGCATCTGCAGGATCGTATTTGTCATCCACCATTGCTAAATGCTGCGTGTAGCGAATATGACTAGCTACTTGTTCAGCTGCTTCTTGCAAAGGATTTCTTCTCAAATTCGGCATTGCAAGTACAGCGATAATCCCTATCACAATAACCACAAATATAAATTCAAGCATGGTAAAAGCAAAACGTTTCACATATTGACCTTTTAAACAGGTTTAATTGAAAACGATTGTAACAAAAAAGAAGAAGGCATTCAATGTGCCCGCTTCGATAAATCCGTCAATTTCCTCTTCAGAATATCCAAGTGCACGCCACATATCAACCATCAAGATACCGATTGTACCATCAACGTTCAAGATAAGGTTATCTTTTTTCGATGTCGTCAATTTCTCAACTTCAAGGGCGAAATCAAGCAACGGAGTGCTTGGGAAATGCTCTGCCGCATATTTTTTAAGTCCCGATACACGAAGGTCAGGATTGCGAACCGATTTGATGCGGTGACCAATACCAGAAATCGTTTTACCCTCTTTTTTCATATAGTCGATAAATTCTGCTGGAGACATTCCACGGTCATTGGCATATTTGAAATATTTTGCTGCATCATCAATCGCACCCCCAAAACGTGGTCCGATGGTCAAAAGCCCCGTGACCAATGAGCTGATAACATCTTTACCGGCGCGAGCAGTTACTTTGGCATTGTGTGCACCTGAAACGGCTGGACCGTGATCAGCAACCGTTTTAATAACTGTCTCAATATAGTCGGTTGCCCATTTCGGATAACGTTTTTTAAACCAAAGAAGTGAAATAACATCACCAATTCCAAAGCCAGTTTCTGGAGTAGCCACAGAACTAATTGGATACCCTGCATACGTTGCTTCATCACCACGATCATCAGAAATAGTACAAATGAACTCTTTTTTACGACGCACTTTTGGTATTGTGCGAAGTTCTGGTTCTGCGATTTCGCTGATAATTCCAGCTGCACGAAGTTTTCCATAAACTTCGGCAATCGTGTGCGGAAGATCATTGAAACTTGCCGGTACATAAATGCCCGCAGCTGCCATCGCTTCGTTTTTAGCCGCTGCAGTTTCTGCATCTGCATTTGCCGAAGCACCTGCGTGACCGAATTGAACGCCTGTGCTGAAGTGTTTCGCAATCGTACCGATACACCATGCAATGATCGGTTTTGTGATTTTACCCGATTTGACGGCATCAATCACTTTGTACTCTTCAGTTCCGCCAACTTCACCCAAAAGAACCATATATTTAACTTCAGGGTTACTCTCCATACGAAGAAGGTTATCGATAAATACCGATCCTACGAAACGGTCTCCACCAATCGCAACACCCTCTGCGATACCGTCAGCATTGAGGCTGATGATGTTAGAGAGTTCATTAAATAAACCGCCTGAACGGGTTACAAGTCCGCATGAACCCGCACGGTGAAGTTTTGAGTTGATGATGTTCTCAATTGTTCCACCGACGTTTGCGATTTTAAATGCACCCGGAGCAATACCACCAACCGTTGCTGGTCCGATCACAATGACACCTGCGTCACGAGCCGCTTGGTTCATCTTGCGAGCCATACGCTCTGGAATACCTTCTGCCGTAACCATGATCGTTTTAAATTGCCCTTTTAAAGACAATGCTTCCATTGTCACATCATATGCGGTACGGAAAGAGGCAAAGTTCAACAACACATCAGCATTTGGAAATGCTGCAGCCGCATCGGTAGTATTACGAAATACTGGCACCATGATCTCATCGGGACCATAGAAAAATTTCTCGAATTTATTCCCTGAAGTTGGAGCAACGATCGCTGCAACCGAAGGTTTTACGCGGTTTATAACATAATCGTAATCCAACATACGTTGAATAGCACTTGCATTGTTATTCCAGAAAATTGCTTGTGTATCTTTGGTGAATAAAGCGCCCATAGTTTCTCCTTATTTCTCTAAAGCCATACGTACGATATCCGTAACGTGTGTTTCTGGCCCATAAACTTCGATATAAAGACCCAAACGGTCTGCCGCTTCTTTAATATCTTTGAGACCTTTTTCATAGTTCGGTCCGCCACGGCGTACATAAATACGAGTATTGTGTTCTTTCATGCGATCCGCATAGGTTTCGAATGATTGAATAATCCCTGTAAAGGTTTTTGCAACGTCGGTGAAGTTCGCAATCGCACCGCCAATGATAAGGATTTTATCGCGACCCTTTGGATCTTTATGACGTGTCATCAAATCTAAAACAGTATCTGCATAAAATTTGGTTTCACCGGTCGTCGGTCCCCCTGAATATTCACCATAGTTTGCAAGATCCGAAACATTTCCCGAGAGATCAGCGATCGTATCGGCGTATACCACCGATGCGCCACCACCTGCAACCATGGTCCAAATGCGTCCCATTGGGTTGAGGATAGTAAGTTTCAATGAAGCACCTGATTTTGAATCCGCTTCTGCAATCGCTTTTTCTTCTGGAGATTGATCTTCCATTCCAAATGCTGTCGGGAACTCTGCATCACACCATGCTTCACCCATCATGAACCCAGCTGTATCATCCAAACGGGCTACAAGATCAAGAATGTGCATATCATTTCCGATCATAACAATCGGATTGATTTCAAGATACGCGAAATTCAAATCGCGATAGAATTTATAGAACTGCTCAGCGAAAGTGATAAAACGCTCTTTGTTCTCAGCTGGAATTCCCGCCGGAACGTTTGCGCGGATCAAATGGGCAATGTTCGCATCATCCATAGTGATCGGGATGTGAACTTCGTTGACTTTCTCCTCCCAACCTTCTTCAACTTCCATACCGCCCTCAGCAGATAAATAAAGAACATCATCTTCACCAACAGTGGTAGCAGAAATATAATACTCTTGATCTTGTGAGTGTGGAGTGAATGGCTCAACAATGAAATGGGTCAATATACCATGTTGACCAGAGAGAAGAGTCGTTTCGTGTGAAATTTTTTCATCGATCCATTTTGCCGCATCTTCGAGGGTAACATCACCAGGTTTATTGACACGGAACAACACCAAATCGTTTTTACCCCGTTTACCGAATAACATATCTGGTTTAGCAACAAGCGGCTCTTGTTTCAACCATTCAAAACCGTGTTCTTGTGCTTTTGCACGAAGTTCATCTCCATTGGTCACTAATACTGATTTAAACCCATAATGAAAACCACTGAAGTATTTTTCCCAATGTTTAGAGAAAATTGCTTTACCGTCGTATTCACGAATCGCTCTTTGAGCCATTGCAACTCCTTCAAAAATCTATTTGTCCAAAATTATATCATTTATAGGGGTTTTAAATGACTTCTGAGAAGATTTGAAGTAAATTCGAAAACTATTTGTTTAATATAGTAACATATTTAAAATATATGGGTGTATTTATGTAACTTATTGTAACTTTTTTTGAGTTTTCACTTGGAGTTGCATCAAGACGATAATCTTCACAGTGAGTGATTCCGTAAAAAAGGAGTCTTAATTGAAGCTTTTTGTCATTTGCATTAATACATGTGACGCGATTTTTTTTCAATTCGTTTGCAAGCTCTTTGGCGACATGCATCGGATAGGAAAAGTGGTGTTTTGGCTCGTCCAAGAAGCGATATAAATATTGATTGAAAAAAACAACCATTGTATTGATCACAAGCAAGACAAATGCGCTGTAAAATAAAATCCGATAACGCAATCGAAACTCGCGCAAACGGATCCGATAGGTATGTAAAAAAGTTTGGGCGGCAAGAGGAAGTGTAATCAATAAAAAGGGTGCAAACTTTTGCACCTCCACTTTTTGCCGAAAAGAGAGAAGCAATGAGATAACAAATGCACTCGTTGCTATTGTCCAAAGCAAATCCCACTCTTTAGAAAACGCACGTCGATAAAGGACATAAAAAAGATAGATGAAAACAATCGGAGAAAAAATCGCGGCATACACCCCCAAAGCATCCAAAAAGCGACTTTCAGGTGACCCTCCGATATGTAAACCAAATTGTAACAACGACACAACAAGTGCAATTGATCCAACCCCTAAGAATATAAATTCTTTTTTGAGGGCACCATAGACCACAATACCGACAAAAAGATAGGCAAACGAAGGATCAATCCAAATCAGATAGGGAGTTAACAGTAATGAAAAACGACCGAATCGTAAATAGAGATAGATAAACAAGAAAAGCGACGCTATGATCAAACCGGCATCGTCAACCACCAAAGCAGCACTCGTAACTCCAGGAAGCAACATATAGATCAATACGATCCAAAGGCGATCACGTTCACGACTCACATAATAGGTGGATATGCTATACAGCAGCACAACTGACAGCAGATGCAGCCCAATCATCGGCAACCGCAGCGCGTAATCGTTATAACCGAATAAAGAGAGAGAAGCTTTAATAATAAATTGGAGAGGATTTAACTCACCATAAAGGATCTGGGCTTCATGGTATCCAATAGAGAGCCCTTGTATCTGCAAAAGAAGGACTAAAAAATTAATCCCTAAGAGTACTAAAAAAAAGGTCTTTTCTCTCATAATTTCAAAAAGTTGTTGAGTATCTCATGCCCAAATTCGCTCATGATCGACTCAGGGTGAAACTGGACGCCGTAAATCGGTTTATCTTTGATCTCCAGCGCCATAATCTCATGGTCGTCTTCGCTGTACGCGGTCGGGACAATCACATCAGGGAGATTTTCCTGCTCAACGATCAATGAATGGTAGCGTGTCGCCGTAAAGATTTCGGGCAGTTTATTGAAAATCGGAGTCTCCCCTTCTCTTACCATCTTTGATGTTTTACCGTGCATCATCCGATTTGCCCGAACGACTTTTCCGCCAAATGCCTGCGCGATGCTTTGATGCCCTAAGCAGATCCCTAGGATAGGTACTTTATCGGCAAAATGACGGATAACATCCAATGTCACACCCGCATCATCAGGCGTTGCGGGTCCAGGGGAAATAATAATCTTTTCAGGATTAAGCGCCTCGATCTCTTCAACACTCATCTCATCGTTACGGATAATTTTTAAATCAGCCCCCAACTCTAAACAATACTGGACAATATTATAGGTAAAGCTGTCATAGTTATCAATCATTAAAATCATCGTTATTCCTTACCAAGCCTTGATTGTATTATACAAGCTATCGCGCTCGATAGGTTCAAATCCGCTGTTCTTTATCAGGGCAACAAACTCACTTAGATTAATCCCGTTAGCGCTTTTAGCCCCTGCGGCGGAGTTAATCGATTCACGCTCGATCGTCCCATCCAAATCATTCGCCCCGAACTCTTGGGCTACCAATGCCAAATTCACCGTCGAAGTCACCCAATAGGCTTTGAGATTGGGGACATTATCCAAAACGATACGGCTGATCGCATAGGTTTTGAGAATTTCGTGTGCCGTGATGAACTCTTTGACATTGAGATAGTTATTCTCGGTCTGATACACCAGTGGGATAAAGCAGTTAAATCCCCCCGTGCTATCCTGCAAATCACGAATACGCATCATATGATCAATCCGATGACTTCGTTCTTCGACGTGCCCAAAAAGCATGGTAGCATTCGACCTCATTCCCCGCTCATGCCATTTACGATGGATTTCGAGCCATTGTGCGGAAGTAACTTTCCCTTTGCAGATGTAATCGCGCACTTTCTCATCAAAAATCTCTGCCCCTCCGCCCGGCATCGAATCGACACCATACTCAATCATCAAATCGATAATCTCATCGTAGCTTTTGCCGTACTCTTTGGAGAGAAAATGGACTTCCGCCGCCGTGAGGGCTTTGATATGAAGTTGCGGATGGCGTTCTTTGATTTTTTTGAATATTTCAAGATACCACTCCAATCCCGTATCGGGGTTGTGCGCGGAGACGATATGGACCTCTTTGATTCCACGTAAAACAATATCATCGGTGATCGCCAAAATCTCTTCATGGCTCATTGTATACGGGTTCGGATTTTTACGGCTTGCGCTGTAAGCGCAGAATTTGCACACATCTTTGCAAATATTGGTTGGGTTGATATGGCGATTGATATTAAAATAGGTACGTTTGCCGTGCAACGCTTTGCGACGCTCATCTGCGAGTTCACCGAGAACAAAAAGGTCTAAATCGTACAAAGCTACCGCTTCATCAAAACTCAACCTCTCATTGTTTTTTACTTTTTCGATCACATTCATAGAAAAATCTTTAACTGCTTATTTTGACGCGCATTATAGCAAAAGAAAAAGTAGTTACTTAACTGGATGTTACCCACTTTACACTCATAGTCCGCAAAGCATCAGAGACAAATCTCCCTACAACCCCCTAAA
>JACXUF010000073.1 GCA_014764105.1 Sulfuricurvum sp.
TTAGAGGGGTATGAGAGTTTGCGGGATGATGGGGTGAGCGCATCACTGATCACGGGAGAGGAGCAGCTCCTTGACGAAGATGCCACCCACATCAGCTCCACCATCGAGATGCTCAATTTCGAGAGCGAAGTGGACTGCTGTGTCATCGATGAAGTACAGATGATCGACGACCGTGATCGCGGATGGGCATGGGCGAATGCCATCATCGGAGCACCCGCCAAAACCGTCATTATGACAGGATCACCCAATGCACGCGAAGCGGTTATCGCGTTAGCCGAATATTTGGGTGAACCGCTGGAGATCGTCGAGTTTGAACGTAAAAATCCTCTCGAACTCCTCAAATCTGCCACGCCAATCAATGCTATCGAGCCAAAAACCGCCGTAATCGCCTTTACCCGCTCCAACGCCCTGCGTCTCAAACAACAGCTCTCTCGCAAATATCGCACCAGCGTCATCTATGGCAATCTCAGCCCCGAGGTACGCCGTGAAGAGGCACGTCGTTTCCGTGAGGGGGAGACCGATATTCTCGTCGCTACCGACGCAATCAGTATGGGATTGAACCTCCCAATCAAAACACTGTTATTTTCCAAAGCCGATAAATTCGACGGTCAAAACCAGCGCAACCTCACCGCCACCGAGGTACGCCAAATCGCAGGGCGTGCCGGACGGTACGGTCTGAGTGAAAAAGGGTATGTCGGAGCACTCACCCCCGATGTACTGCGAACTATTTCATCTCTTTTTACCAAAAACATCGAACCGATAGCACTACCGTTTAACGTCATGGCAAACTTCGATCACATTATGCTCGTCTCCACTATTTTGGAGGAGCGATCCCTTAGCGCAATCATCGATTTCTTTGTCCAAAATATGAAGTTCGAAGGACCGTTCCGCGCTGCGAATCTCGAATCGATGCAGGAAGCCTCTGCCATCGTCGATCGCTATGATCTCGATATGCGTACCAAATACACCCTCGCCACAGCGCCCATTTCCACCTCATCTCCCCTCGTAATGGCGGCATTCGAGCGCTACGTGCGAGCGTTAGAGCAGAAAAAACCGATCGCATATATCCCGCCAAAGAGGTTAGGTCACTACGCACTATCAATGGAGGAGTTGCAAGAAGCAGAGGATCGGATCAAAGAGATCAGTTTGTATCTGTGGCTCTCGTACCGCATGGCGGAGTTTTTCGTCGATGCAAAAAAAGCTCGAGCTTACCGAGGAGAACTGAACCGTTTTATCGAAAACTCCCTCCAACAAAGCCATTTTGTCCCGCGCTGTAAAACATGCGGAAAACCTCTATCACCGAATGCAGAATTTGCCATTTGCCAAAGCTGTTTTAACAATCTCAATCGAACCAAGCAAAGCTCTAGAAATGGAGCAGGTCGGAATAATCAAAACATGAAGGATTCAAAAAAATCTTTTCGTCACGGACGCTAAGGCGCTTATCGTCTTTATCCAGTGCCGATTCAAAGCGGTTCTTGATTTTTTTCTTCTCTTTATCTTTAATCCGTTTGAGCTTAAGAAACGATCTGAGTGAAATCCACCCCTCTGTTTCGGCATCAACAATATCGACATTAATCGTATCAGCCTCTTGCATCACCGCTTCAGGATTGACATGGGCGAGAAATTTAGTTGCAACAACATGGAGAACACTACGCAATTGTGCATCACGCTCTTTATAAATCTGCTCTACCTTGATCCGCTCATCGATCAGCATCTGCTCTCTTTGATCACGCAGACGGTTGGTCTCTTTTTCGAGATAGTCCACTTTTTCACGAAGACGCTCATTCTCTTGCTCGATGTATTGGGTATAACGGTTATCGCTCACCATGTTATCCGACGTGCCCGTTTTGGTTGATTCTACTGCAACGTATTTCACCCCGTTTTCGACAATATAATTCAAACTTCCCCGTCGTATGCGGTTGTGGATCGCCTCTTTGGAGACATTAAAATATTCTGCCGCATCTGCAATGGTCATTTTTTTCATGATTTTCCTTGTTTGTGTAGCATTTTGATAAACGAATTAACCATCTCCATATCCAAATGCCCCTTCATCTGTTGTTTCATCAAAGCCAGTGACTCAAACGAACTCATAGGATCTTTATAGGAGCGTTTCGTAGAGAGCGCGTCAAATGCCCCAAAGCGGGATGACGTTTCATTTGAGCAAACTCGTCATCGGTCAATTTGCCGTTTTTGTTGATAATGTCACAATCGATTTTACTTTTACCCAAATCATGCAACATCGCCGCCATTCCCAACGCTTCCAAATCTTTCCCCCCAATCCCTAAATTAGAGCCCAAACTGAGGGCATAGATGCTTACATTAATTGAGTGGGTATAGGTATAATAATCATGCGCAGTAATCTTCATTAACGATTCAACGGCGGCATTATCGTGCAGGATAATGTCGATGAAATTATCCACAACCGGCTGAGTGTTTTTAACATTTTCAAGCGATTCGGGATTTTTAAACATCACATCGATCGCCTCAATAGCTTTTTCATAAACCAACCGTGCTTTTTGTTCGGTTGGTATCTCACTACTACGCGCAATACTTTGGAGATGTTTTTCTACATAAGCCTTGTACTTCTCTTCTTCCTCTTCGTAGATATACACCGCCTCAATTTCACGCAATTTCACTTTGGCATTCCAATCCACAGCAGTATCGCTTTGGAGAAAAAGGCTCATGGCACTTTTGGTTTCATTTGGCAAAAAAAGATTAAAATCGATTTGAGACCCCTCGGTGATAAGGTGTTTGTCAATCCGTTTGTACTTTTTTTGTTTCATCGGTTTGCTTTAGCGGAAATTATCAAATACCAATGGTGCATCCCACTCGAGTGATTTGATATGGGCCATGATTTTTTGAAGCTCATCAATCTGTTTGGATTTCACTCGAAGCGAGGAGGATAAGCTGTTTCTCTTTTTCACGGTAGTTGATCTCATACGTAATACCTTTGAAATCATAACGCCCAATGACCTCCTTTTCGGCTTGGGCTATCGCGTCCTTAAACGCTTGGAGATCGATTTTTGCGGAAATATCGAGAGAGTGTTCGGATGCCATATGGGTTTGTCCTATAATAATGTATTTTATAACACTTAGTATAACATACGCAAACCTTAACTATTAAAAATCCCATCCCCCCAGATCAAATCCTCCCCCAAAACTCATCGTCGGGTCGGGATAGCCCAACATGCCGCTTTTCATCCGAAGCATTTTGATATCCTGCATCGGAGCGATCAATTGGGGACACACAGGGACGCACGCGCCACAAAGGGTGCAATCCCAAATCCCGTTGGTTTGAATCGCAGCCATTTTTGATTCGATATTCAACTCACGTGGATCGTTGACGTATCGCCATACCCGTGTCAATGTAAACGGACCCATAAAGTTCGGATTAGCCGCATAAACGGGACAGGCACTGTAACACGACGCACAGAGGATGCAATCACTCTGCGTCTCGATCTGTTCCATCGATTTTGCACTCACACCCTCCTCTTTAGTCTTTTCAGACCATGCCAACCCTGCACGGTTACATTGCTCAACCATAGAACTATCAACCACCAAATCTCGAATCACACGACCGTTTCGGATCGGCTCAATCTCATCCCCATCGGAGGGCTTATACTCACACATCAGCTGCTCACGCCCGTTTACCCGTACCGCACAGCTTCCGCACACACCGCTGCGGCATCCGTGCGAATAGGTCAATGTCGGATCGAGCGACGTTTTAATGTGATTGAGAACCGTCAATAACGTCACATTTTCTAACTCGACGTTATAGGTTTGTGTCTCATTGTTATGCGAGCGTTGTATTGAAATAGTCATTAATCACACCAACCATTTATTGTATACGTCATCGGAATAAAATCCCAATTGACTACGCTAACGCTGAGTTTCCTTCGGCAGGAAGCCCACGCGCAGTACGCCGCGCTTATATATTCACACATCAATCACACCACCCTTTCTCGTACTCTTCGTCATCGTCGTACCCATCATCATCTTTATTCATTGTATAAAATCGGCACATAACACCCCATCTTCTTTCCATGTGATTGTATGGGCTCCAAACATCGTATCGTTTCGCACAGGGGCATCGATACGATAATGTGCCCCCCTGCTCTCGACACGGCTGATTGCACTCACCACGATGATCTCCGCCAACTCGATTTTATTCCCAAACTCGATAAATTCGACCAAATTGGTATTACACACTTTAGACTTGTCGCGCGGTCCCATAAATGGTAACTCTTTTTGCATCTGACGGATCGCCCCAAGCACCGCTTTGAGCCCCATATCATCACGCACCAAACCAACATTATTATAGAAGATGTTCGCCAACATCTGCTGTTTTTGGTAAAAATCGATCTGGTTGGTGAAATACATCACCCCTCTAACAAAATTGAGGTCTTTTGCGTATTGCAGATTTTCCAATAAAGGTGCGGGATATTTCTCCCCATACTCGGACGCATTACGTCCACACTCGCGCCCAAATACGACAAGCTCTAACAGAGAATTTCCCCCCAGACGGTTTGCTCCATGCGTTCTATGGTTGGCGCACTCCCCGACAGCAAATAGCCCTTTTACCGCACTCATACACTGTGCATCAACCTCGATCCCCCCCATACTGTAGTGCGCAGAGGGTTTGATAGGGATCAACTCATGTACTGGATCGATCCCTTCGTAGATTTGGGCAAGTTTGCGCTCTTGAGGGAGTTCACGCTCAATAAACTCCTCCCCCAAATGACGGATATCAAGATAAACGATTCCACCCTTAGCCATCTCATCATGGATAGCACGTGCCACGACATCACGGGGAGCAAGCTCATCGGTAAAACGCTCTTGGTTCGCATTTAGCAGATAGCCACCCGCGCCACGTGCGCTCTCGCTGATCAGTATGGACGAGCCTTTGAGTGCGGTAGGGTGAAACTGGATAAACTCCATATCGGCTAAACGCGCCCCAGCACGCACCGCTGCCGCCAATCCATCCCCGCTTGCTTGCACCGAGTTGGTGGAGTGCTTTCCGTAGAGATTACCATACCCTCCAGTCGCCATAATCACCGCATCGGCACGCATTTCTTCGACCTCTCCCGTCTCGATAACGAGAAACGTCGCCCCTAACACACGATTAGCCTCTCGATCCGTGATCAGATTGAGCAAAAAACGGCCGTTTTTGAACTCTACCCCCGCTTTCAGGCACTGATCATAGAGGGTATGAAGGAGCTTGAGTCCTGTATAGTCTTGGGCATAACAGGCGCGTGGCGCACTCGCTCCGCCCAACTTTCTCCTAGCAATTTCACCACTCTCATTACGGCTAAACGGCAAACCGATACGATTGCACCAACGCACCGCTTCGGGAGCCTTTGAACACATAAAAGCAATTTGGCTCTCATCCCCCAATCCGGCGGAAGATTTCAGGGTATCGGCAATATGGGCTTCAACGCTGTCATCGCAATCTAAAGCCGCGTTCATCCCCCCTTGCGCCATCGAGGTTTGAGAGCGGGTCGGAAGTGTCTTGGAAGCGACAATCACCTCTGCGCCCGCTTCATGGGCACTAAGAGCACTCACTAAACCAGCACCCCCACTGCCAATAATCAATACTTTGGACATACACATACTCCTTATTACTGCGATTGTATCCGATAGTTTGTTAGCACTCACTCAAAAAGATTGACTAATTTTTAGATAAAATAAACGATGCAAACTTTATTCTCAATCCTAGGCATCTACCTTTTTATCGCTGTTGGGTTTGTAGCCAAATGGGTCTTTAAAGAAAAAATCGATGACCGCACCATCACCCTCCTTAGCGTCTATTTCCTCCAAATCTTTTTAACGTTTTGGGGTCTACTCAAGCGCCCTATCGATACCGAGCTTCTCTTTGCTCCCGCGCTCTATTTGGGCATCTGCCTTGTAGCCTTGTTACTGATGATCCCTTTGGCTCGGATGTTATTTGCAGATACCAAAGAGCGCTCCATCGCCACCGTTGCCGCACTCATCGGCAATACGGGCAATCTTGGGATTCCACTGGGGATCGCACTGTTTGGGGAGATGAGCGTCCCTTATCTCACCCTCATCAACCTAGTCAATGTATTTGTGGTCTATACCATCGGAGTCTTTTATTATTCACGTGGCGAATTTAGCGTTCGTGATTCACTCATAAATATTCTCAAACTCCCCGTCCTTTGGGTGGCGATGGTTGCCATCGCCCTCAACCTCATCGGATACACCCCCAGCCCAGCCATCGATAAAACACTGATGATGGGAGCATATGCCTCGATGACGATACAGTTGATACTGTTTGGGATTTATCTGTACGGGATTAAATTACGAGAAATCAATCTACGCCTTAGTGCATGGGTCAATGGAGCTAAATTTGTCCTAATACCCGTGATCACATGGGTTGTGTTAGGGATGGTGGAGATGGATGCTACGGTAAAAGGGATTTTATTTTTAGAATTGATCGTTCCGCTTGCGGTGGCAAACGTCAATCTCGCATCCCTCTATAACTGTTCACCGCGCACCGTAACAGTGGAAGTGTTTACCACCTCGACACTGTTTTTGGGGATTGCGTTTTTCTTGCCTACGCTGTTACGAATGTTTTAAGTTTCCACTATTTTTGAGCATATCGTCTTTGAAACTACCATATCACTGAATGGATAAGACTGTATTGAGTTCCCTCAATTTGAGGTATTGATTTTCTTTAAAAAGTTGGGTTTTTCAGGGGGGGACTATTTATTCGGCGATCGAGCAGTGATTCGAGCAAACGCTTCTGCATAAACCTTTTTCTTATCGCGTTCGCCAATGGCTACAACTTCGACAATGTTTGTAATCCCACCCTCAACTTTAATGATAATTCGATAAGCTGCATTCGCAAAATATATTTTACGATAATCTCGTAAGTCTCTTCCGTCAATATCTTGAAGAGGCTGACTATATTTAAATGGATTAACTTTCAACTTTTCAACATAACTATCAACCTCGTCGAGAAGTTCGTCACTAAGCAAATCAAGATCTGCTTCGACTTCTGGGAAGAAACGCACTTCATACAACTTTTTTATCCTTTCGTGCACGTTTGGCACGATATTCATCTAGAGTGAACGTTCCTTTCTTTGTTCCATTTGGATCGCGATCTGAAATGATTACTGCAATTTCCATCTCTTCGACAAGCTCGGATATCTCTTTCATACGTTCAAATTCGGCGATCGGAACAATGACCGCTTCTGGTTTGTTGTGTCGGACGATTGCGATTTTTTCTAAGCTTTTATCTACAATTTTATCCAAAAACCCACCAAAAGCTTTTGCAAGCTCTGTTATCCCAATTAACTCATCTTGTGTATATGCTATCCTCATATTATTTCTCCTAAACGGTTGTGTAAACACTCGTTTAAATACGTATTAATACATGGATTATATTAAGTGTTTTATTAATTGTTGTTTAGGTTGCATAACCTATAAATATCACTTAGAATGTTGTCTTGACAAGGCATATTCTCCCTTTAATCCATAAATTTTTTAATATTTTCGATTGTAGATGCGATCAGACGCTCGCGCGCTTCACGTGAGGTCCATGCGATGTGGGGAGTAATATAAAGCCGTTCGGGGTGTTTGATCTCCAAAAGAGGGTGAGCCATTTTCATCGGCTCTTTGGCAAGGACATCAAGACCCACAAAAATCGGTTTTGCATCGATAATGACCGAGAGGGCATCCTCATCGACAATTCCTCCACGCCCCAGATTAAGCAATACCCCACCATCTTTCATCTGCAACAATTCAGAGTGGGAGATCAGATTCTCTGTCGATGGATTAATGGGGGCATGGATCGAGATGATGTCGCTGTTTTCTATCAAACGACTCAATGTCGTTTTCTTGTAGTCTCCATTCTCATTTTTCCCTGAGGTGGAGTAATAACACACATTTGCACCAAATGCAGATGCGATTTTTGCCACGTTTCGTCCGATCTCACCCAAACCGATAATCCCCCACGTTTTTCCGCATAGTTCGCTGAATGAGGGACCGATGTGGGCAAATACCGCTTCTTTCTGCCATGATCCGCTTTTAACGTATTCATCATAATAACGGCTATGACCCATCAGGTAAAACAACATCGAAAAGGTATGCTGCACCACCGCATTAGTCGAATACCCAGCGACGTTTTTTACGGTAATGCCACGACGTGAGGCGGCATCATGATCGATGTTATTGGTTCCTGTCGCCGCAACACAGATAAGCTTTAGCTTCGGAGCTGCTTCCATTACAGTATCGTCGATCACCACTTTATTTGTAACGATCACTTCGGCATCTTCAACCCGCCCACAGGTTTCATCGGCTGAAGTCGTTTGATGAACGATAACCTCGCCAAGAGAGCCAAATTCCGCTAACGAGGTATCACCATAGGTTAGTGCATCTAGTATTACTATTTTCATTCATTTCCATTTTTTGGGGTTATGCATCCTTGACTTTCTTGATCAATCTCTTCGCTTTCTTCATCGCTTTAGTCACTTTATCAAATACCAACACAACTGCCATGCGTCGTCCGATATGCGCTTCTGGTTTCCCAAATACTCGGATAAAACTGTTCTCATCAAACACCTCATCGGCCACATCGACAATCGGTTCATCCGATTCAACACCCGATTTAAAAGCCGCACTCGCACCCTCACCGTAGAAGGTGAAGCCCAACGGTAATCCAAGTATCGCGCGTACGTGGAGGGCAAATTCACTTTGACTTTGGGTAATTAGCGTTACCATCCCCGTATCGTGCGGACGCGGACTCACTTCGCTAAAATAGACCTCATCCCCTCTCACAAACAGCTCAACACCAAACAGCCCCTTTCCGCCCAAGCCGTCCGTAATCGCTTTGGCGATAGTTTGAGAACGTTTGAGTGCTTTCTTGGACATCTCCATCGGCTGCCAGCTAAAGATGTAATCACCATCTTTTTGGACATGTCCAATCGGCTCACAAAATACAGTCTCTACTCCGTTACGCGCTGTGAGCAATGTAATCTCATAATCAAAACAGATAAACTCTTCGACGATTAATTCACTCGCATCGCCCCGTGCCTCTTTCGCCATTTCCCACGAATTTGGGAGATCCTCTGCACTGCGGGCGATACTTTGCCCATGCCCAGATGAACTCATCACCGGTTTGATAACGCACGGGAATCCAACATCTTCGGCAGCCGCACACATATCCTCGTACGTACTCACAAAATGATAACGGCTCGTTTTAAGCCCCAACTCTTCGGCGGCAAAACGGCGGATGTTTTTGCGGTTCATCGTTTTGTTGACTGCTTCGGCGTTCGGGATAACACAAAACCCTTCTGCTTCAGCCGCAAACAGTGCATCGATACTGATCGCTTCGATCTCAGGGAGGATATAATCGGGTTTCTCTTTGCGGATGATTGTGAGCACCGCCTCGCGATCTTGCATATTGACCACATAAGAACGGTTAGCAACGAGGTGTGCCGGTGCATGGGCATAGCGGTCTACCGCAACAACTTCGATCCCGAGGCGTTGCGCCTCGATCGCTACCTCTTTACCGAGTTCGCCTGAGCCTAACAGCATGATTTTTGTAGAATTGTTTTTAAGAGGTGCGCTAAAGAGCATAAATCAGCCTTGCGTATGAATTTAGATACGTAAGTGTAACACAGGGTTTTTAAACGGAGGATTATTTGGGAAGGAAGGGTAACTCAAGCGCCGAAGCGCAAGAGATTATAGGCGAGATTCGTAACGTCTCATCATATAAAGACGTTTCAACATCTTTTTGCGAGCGCTTATTTTGAATTGTTTACGCTTTTCGGTCTCGGTAACATGATTACGGCGAGCACGAGCTTCAGTAACAATCAGATTACGATCTGTTTGTTTCTTGAAACGGCGGTAAGCTGCATCAAAATTATCATCTTGGCGTAAGATAATACCAGGCATGCAATCACCCACTTTCTATGTAAAATTTTAGAACCGCAATTGTAGCATAAATTTACCGCAAAGCACTCTTTTGCTAAAATCTAGCCATGATTACCCAAGACTCCATCGAGGCGCTCAAAGCCCGACTTGATATTGTCGACATTGTGGGTTCTTATATCGAGCTCAAACGTGCCGGAAGCAGTTTCAAAGCCCCCTGCCCGTTTCACGATGATAAATCTCCCAGCTTCATTGTTAACCCCGCACGCCAAAGCTATCACTGTTTCGGATGTGGTGTCCATGGCGATAGTATCAAGTTCGTCATGGAGTATGAGAAACTAAACTATCCCGAAGCGATCGAGAAATTAGCTGCTTCCACCAATTTCACCCTCCACTATACCGACGATACCAAACAAAAAAAACGCTCACATCTCCTCGAAACTCTGGGTGAGTGGTACCAAAAACTTTTGGAGCAAAACAAGGGCGCACAAACCTATCTGCATGAGCGGGGAGTCTACGCCTCCAGTATCGAGCGCTTTGGGATCGGTTACGCCCCGACCTCACATGAGACACTCCGATTTTTGGCGCAGCGTAAATTCTCCAGCGCCGAAGCGATCGAGCAAGGGGCGATCGGACGGGGGGATGATGGACGATTGTTTGCCCGCTTTATCGAGCGGATCACTTTTCCAATCCACTCCGCCAGCGGAGTGATTGTCGGATTCGGGGGACGCACCATCACGGGGCATCAAGCCAAATACGCCAACTCCCCCCAAAGCGCGATCTTCAACAAATCCCGCCTCCTTTATGCCTATCATCTTGCTCGCGAGGCGATCTACCGCCGTCGAGAGATCATCGTTACCGAGGGGTATTTGGATGTCGTGATGCTCCATCAGGTGGGGTTTACCCATGCTGTCGCGACACTGGGAACCGCACTTACGAGCGAACATTTGCCGCTCTTACGCAAAGGAGAGCCGAAGGTATTCGTCGCCTATGATGGGGACAAAGCGGGGCGTGCCGCCGCCCTTAAAGCATCCAAACTCCTCAGTTCTTCAGGATTTGATGGGGGAGTGATACTGTTCGATGGGGGGCTTGATCCCGCCGATATGGTTAAAAACGGTCAAATCGAACAACTGGGTGCCCTCTTGCGCCGACCGATCCCGTTTATCGAATTTGTCATCTCCGAGAGCATCAACGGTTACGATCTCCAAGACCCGAAAGCCAAAGAGACGGCACTCCATGAGAGCATCGCATTTCTCAAAACCCTCTCACCGTTGCTCCAAGAGGAGTATCGCCCCTTTGTCGCTTCAAAACTGGGGATCTCCCCCTCATTGATCCACGTGGGAGGGAGGAACAAAACCGCTACCGCTGCTCCGATCAACTTTTCCCATCACGATATTTGGGAACTCAGCTTGATCAAAACCCTTCTTGAACGCCCCTATATCGCCGATTCCATCCTTGATTTTATCGACAGCTCTATTTTACAGCACCACGGTAATGAACTTGAAGCAGCCCTTCAGGGGCGCAGTGATGATCCGCGTCTCAGTGCATTGATGATGGATGATCGAATACGGACTTTTGATGGGGATGAGGGCTTACGAGCTGAACTTATCACTTTCTTGATCGCACACTATAATCGTGAACTCAAAAAGGTGACAACGCAAAATACGGTATCATTCGATCAAAAATCATACTTAATACGTCAATGTCGACATAAAATTGAGCGGCTAAAGCGTGGTGAACTCGTACCATTGAGTTAAAACACTTTCTACTTTTCTTTTTGTGCTCGAAAAGTAGCAAAAAAGCATACCGCGATCCAAGAACGCTCGCGTGACTTCTTGCATTTCTGCATCGCACGCGGCTCTTGGTGTTGGATCGCTGGGATTTATTAAAGGATAAAAATGAAAGCCATAGCACTCTTCAGCGGCGGTCTCGACTCCACCATCGCAGCGAAACTGATCATCGATCAGGGGATTGAGGTGATCGCGTGCAACATCAACACCGGATTTGGCTCCACCAAAGATCGTTTGGCGCACATGAAAAACATGTGCGAGCAAATCGGTGCAGAGTTTCGCAGTGTCGATATCCGAGACGAATACATCCGTGAAGTCCTATTTACCCCAAAATACGGCTACGGCAAAAACTTCAACCCCTGCATCGACTGTCACGCCAAAATGTTCGAAGTCGCCAAACGGGTAATGCATGAGTGGGGGGCGAGTTTTCTCATCAGCGGTGAAGTGTTAGGTCAGCGTCCGATGAGCCAAAACAGCGATTCTCTCCAAAAAGTGCTCGATCTGAGCAACTGTGAGGGGCTATTGCTCCGACCTATGAGTGCCAAATCGCTTGCCCCCACCATTCCCGAAATAGAGGGGTGGGTAGATCGTGAAAAGCTCGAAAATATTGTTGGACGAAATCGTGAACGACAGATGGAGCTAGCAGAACAATTCGGGCTCAAAGACTACGAAGCACCAGGAGGCGGATGTCTCCTCACGGATGAGAATTTTTCGAATAAAATCCGCGATTTCATCGCCCATGATACGTTCAGTGTTGAGGATATCCCCACCATCAAATACGGTCGTCAGCTTAGACTTCCCGAAAAAGCGAAACTGATCATTGGACGCAATGCCGAAGAGAATGCGATTCTCGAAGCGGTGGAAAATCCCAAATTTATCCACATCTCTACCAACCTCATCGGACCGCATGCGATGATCTCCCGCAACGCAAGCGAAAGCGATCGTGTTTTAGCAGCAAAACTGGTATTAGCCTACTGCAAAGGAGGGTTTGATGGGGAGCAAACATTGATGTTTGAAGATGAAGCGCTAACAACCGTTAGTGATCTGAGCCGCAATGAGGCTCAGAAATATATGATCTAACTATAGAGCCCCTTGC
>JACXUF010000074.1 GCA_014764105.1 Sulfuricurvum sp.
GGGGAGAGAGGCATCATAATTCCTTAGCTAAACATTCCTGTTATGATACTCAAAAAAGGTAAAAACTATAATTTTTTTTTATGGTGAAACCCATAGCTGGTGCAACTCTTCATTAAAAAAAACGGACATTTCCCGAAATCAGACCTATTTTAGGATCTGGGTAAATAAGAAGCGGCTGAATCATAGATGTGTTCTTTGCAGAAGAGTGTCGATGGCATGAAGCCATCGCGAAAGGTTTTAGTGGCTTTTGCTAACAACCATAAGCATTTTAAGATTGATGATTACAAAACGGATAAATTGCCAAATTTTGCACGTACGCATGAAACGGGCTGTTTTTCCCGGAATCATTGCCGTATTGAATTGGTCATTTTTCGCAAAGTTTAACTCTTCAGGTTTTGCCATGTTGATCTCCTATATTTTTTAGTGGTTCTATGGTTATTCTGGAATAACTTTCCAGAACGGTTTGAGTTTGGCTTTCCAAATAAACAAATAGTGGAGGATATGTTTAATCCAGTGTCCTGCAAGACCAATCTCTCCAAATGTATAGTCGGTGTCACGACCCGTACCTGGATATTTTTCAAAATCGGGAACAACTGGATAAACAGTCATTGCCGCCGCTTGCCCGTCCAACCAACCTTTACCAGCCGATGCAACGCACGCCGCACCCATCTCTGCCATGGATGCTTCATGCAAGTGTGCGGACGCACCGTTTTTGATCAAATCGCAAATGCTTGCCGCAACCGCTTTACCGATAATACCGCTTGGCATCCCTGTACGCGGTGGAGTCGGATTGATCACTGTGCCGTTTGGTGATTTCATCGGTTTGGAGATGATGTGCGGAGGGGCAAACGCGATCCCTGCTGCAAATACGTTTTTGTACGTCGGGTTTTGGTACGTACGCGGCCAGTCAGACGCTTTCCACTCAGCATACGGCTTAACGGTATAGTCGGCATCAACTTTCATAAAGCCGTTCGGCGCAAACATCGTATCGGTGATATCCTCACCCGCCTTGTTGTACGCTTTGAGACCGACACCGGCAAAGGGGGGGATCAACATCGAGAAATCAAACTCCTCTTCTCCAGTAGAGCCATCAAGAAGCTCATAGCTCACTTTCCCTTTTTCAACTTTGTTCACGTGTGCACCAGTGATATAGCTAACGCCGCGCTCTGCAAACAACGATTCGGTGAAGATACGTGAACTAACAACGTAACCACCTACTTTCATGTGCAATCCACCCATACCAAAGTCACCCATGAACGATTCATTAGAGATCCATTTAATATCGGCCATATCGCGAAGACCCGCTTTGCGAAGCTCATGCTCTACGTTAAAGATGTACTCAAATGCCGCACCTTGACACGTACACATACCGTGACCCGTACCGATCAAGATTTTTTGACGCTCACCTTTGCGCATTTTGTCCATGATTTTTGCAAGTTCACGCGCCGCGTGTTCTGCGTGATCCGCCGTACATACCGAAACTGTGTACTCACCAAGTTGTGATCCCTCTCCCAATCCCGGAGTTGCACCGAAGTTGAGTTTTGGTCCAGTTGCGTTAATGAGATAATCATACGTCATCTCTTCGCTTTGACCCGCTTTGCCTTGGCCGGTATATTCGAAGGTTACAAAAGGCTTATCGCTAGTTGCAGAACCCTCTGGATTGATGCTGACCGCACGCGCTTGTTTGTACGTGATTCCTGCTTTTTCATAAACAGGGGCAAGATCGAAAGTAACATCTTCCTTAGACATTCCTCCAACACCAACCCAAATATTGGATGGGATCCAGTTCCATTTTGAATTCGGGGTAATCACTACTACCTCGTGTTCGCGTCCTAGCCAATCTGCTGCAAACGTTGCAGCGGTATGACCGGCGACTCCTCCACCGAGGACAATTAATCTCGCCATATCTTCTCCTTCAATATATTCCATAAAAGCTGATTATAATACCAAATTATCACAATTTTATCACATCCTTAAAATAAACTCCATTTTTTATCTAAATATTTTATAAAAGTTAAATATGTTACTTTTTTTCACATCTATTTTTTGAAGCAAATTATATTTTCACACAACTAACAATACTTATATTATTAATAAGAGTTATTTATATAATAATAAAAAATTCACTACGAAATGACACCAAAAAGAATCGTTATTATTGACTTTACCGCCATATAGTATTATAATAGCTACCTATACCAATGTAGTATTTTAATAATTTATATTAATAGTTATTAATGGGGTGATTTTGATGAAAAACGTTGTGATTATTGGTGGCGGAATAGCAGGAGTCGAAGCGGCAATCTACTATCGTAAAGAGGGGTTTGAGGTTGAACTTATCAGTGATCGCAGCGATGTGTTTATTTACCCTATTGCTATCTGGATCCCTGTCCGGACAATCGATTATGGTGACGTCAACTATTCGCTCGATAAAATAGCCGCTCGTCATGGGTTTACGTTAACCGTCGATCGAGTCATGGCCATCTCTGCATCCACCAAAACCATAACCCTCGAAAACGGCGGGGAGAGACAATGCAATCATCTCGTGATCGCTATCGGTGCGTCCAAAGTTCACCACAACGGGATTGAACACACCCTCTCCATCTGCGGTGCGCCAGAGCAATCCCTTTTGTTGCGTGATAAAATCGATACATTGATTGCCAAAGGCTCAGGCAAAATCGCCTTCGGTTTTGGAGGTAATCCAAACGATCCAAGCGCCGTGCGTGGAGGTCCGGGGTTCGAGCTCTTTTTCAACCTCCACCACCGTCTCAAAAAACTGGGAATTCGGGATAATTTTGAAATGACCTTTTTTGCCCCGATGTCGGAACCGGGTGCTCGTATGGGGACAAAAGCGCTCAAACTGATGGAGATGATGTTCAAACGCAATCACTTCGGTTCACGTTACGGCAAGAAAATCAAACGTTTTGAAGAGGATAAAGTGGTCTTTGAAGACGACAGTATCCTAAAGAGCGATTTAACGATGTTTATCCCAGCGGGAAATGGTTCAGAACTCATCCAAAACTCTGATCTCCCCCTCAATCCTGCCGGATTTATCCGCATCAACGATTATTGCAAAATTGAAGGGATCGAGGGGTGGTACGCCATCGGTGATGCAGCAGCGCTAGAGGGGCCTGATTGGAAGGCCAAACAAGGACATATCGCCGAGGTGATGGCACGTAACTCCGCCCACAACAGTGCTGTCGCCTATCTGGGTAAAGCAGCCGAAAAACAAGGGTACAAAGAGCACCTCAACATCCTCTGCGTTATGGACATGGGTAACGGCGCAGGATTTGTTTACCGCGACGATAAAACAGCAAAACTGATCCCAATGCCGATCATCGGTCACTGGATAAAGATCGGATGGGGATGGTATTATAAAATGTCCAAAATGGGCTACATTCCGCGCATTCCTGGGATGTAGTATTCATCGTAGACAAGTTTAGCTCGCTTCTAAAATTTTACTCACAATCTCATAGACGTTATTGGAGAGGGTAGGATGATTTTTGATCCGCTCCAACTCCACCCCCATCAACGTTTTTTGTTCAATGGAGAGACGCCCGTAGTTTTTAAACGCTCCAGCAAGACCCGAAGCAATTTGGGGGTTAATGGGATCGATTTCAATCACCTTATCGGCAACAAACGTAAATCCAGATCCGTCTTGCGCGTAAAATGCGACCGGATTTCGAGCAAAACTACCGATCAGTGAACGAACAAGATTCGGAACTTTCGGATCGTATGCGCCATCATTTTGGAGCTCTTTAACCCTCTTTAGTGTCCCGCTTCGGCGAGAGGAAGCACGGACGGTGAAATATTTGTTCATCACCAATGTTTGATTGCGATAGCGTCCATAGAAATCGTCCAAAGCCCCTGCTGCCAATTCGGGAGCGTAATTTTCGAGCAAATCCAATGCTGCCAACCGCTCGCTCATAGACGAAGCTTCGTGATAATGAGAAAGGCACACTGAAGCAATTGCCTCTTCTTTTGAGCCCATCAACAATCCCAACACTCTGTTTTTGAGGGCACGCTTTCCCATGCTCTCCCCATCGATTTTGGCGTTAGTCGGATCATAAAGCCGCTCCATTAGTTCACGCAACGGTGCAAAAAATCGATCTGCCAAAGCGGCTTTGAGGTTCTCCAATGCTCTGTGGATAGCCTCAACATCGATAACGCTTTGGCGCTGCATCAGAGCATTCATACTCGGAAGTTCGAGCAACTGGGCTTTGAACATAGCATCAATCGATTCATCGCCCACAATTTTGCCGTAACTCTCAATGTAACGCTCATCAATAGGCGCACCCTTCATCATTGCTTCCAATGTCTGGATGCCAAACTGTTGGGCCGCTTCGTAACGGATAAACCCATCACTGTCGTACGCCATCAAAAACGGCAAATCGAGCTCCTCACACTCGATGATCACTGGTGCGCTAAAGTGGCGATTCAACGAGAGTTTAGGTGGGCTCGTAATCCCCCGAAACGTGATCACATTAGATCCTCGATCGATCCATAGAAGATTCCCATGAAATATCGAAACATCCTCACTGATGAGCTCAAACTCTCCCCCCTCCTCATTCAACAATGCAATACAGAGAGGAAAAGCATAGGGGAGCTGCTCATGATGAGAGGTATTTTTCGGGATGATTTGCTCTATGTTCATCACCAATTCCGACCTCTTTGGAACGTAAGTACTCAAAACCCTCAGTGTTGGCGTCCGCTCTTGGAAGTACCATCGCTTAAACTGGCTTAAATCAACTGGGCTTTGAGATTGCATCGCTTCTAAAAACTCCTCCGTCCCTACCGCTTGTCCGTCGAATTTCTCAAAATAATAGTCCATTGCCGCTCTGAATTTTTCGGTACCCAACAAAGTATGTATCATCCGAATCACCTCGGCACCCTTCTCATAGACGGTGGCGGTGTAAAAGTTGTTGATTTCGATGTAATGGTCCGGCTTGATCGGATGGGCGGTCGGTCCGGCATCCTCGATAAATTGCCGCTCCCGCAATGCCCTGACATCATTGATCCGTTGAGTGAGAGGGGAGTTCATATCAGCACTAAAGCACTGATCCCGAAACACCGTGAGACCTTCTTTGAGTGTCAGCTCAAACCAGTTTCGGCAGGTGATACGATTCCCCGTCCAGTTGTGAAAATACTCGTGGGCAATGACACTCTCTATCCCCATAAAATCGGTATCGGTAGCACTCTCTTCATCGGCTAAAACATAGTGGGAGTTAAAAATATTAAGCCCTTTATTCTCCATAGCCCCCATATTGAAACTATCCACTGCGACGATGTTATATACCTCCAGATCGTATTCGCGTCCATAGGTGTGCTCATCCCACTCCATCGATTTTTTGAGGCTACGCATCGCATGATGACACTTATTCTCATTCCCTTTGTCACAATATATCGCCAAATCGACCTTACGACCGCTCATTGTCGTAAAGGTATCGTGAATCGACCCCAAATCCCCCGCTACGATGGCAAACAGATAGCACGGTTTAGGGATTGGGTCTTCCCATAGGGCAAGATGTTTGCCATTACCCAGCGTTGCAGTACCGCGCAAATTTCCGTTCCCCAAAAGTACGGGGCAGGTTTCTTGGGATGCGATGATCTTGGTCGTAAAACGACACATCACATCGGGACGGTCGATAAAATAGGTGATACGGCGAAACCCCTCTGGTTCATTTTGGGTACACCAAATCCCGCCAGAGCGGTATAACCCCTCCAACTCTGTATTCTCATTGGGATAAATACGGTTGATGATGCGGATTGTAGCACTGTCGCACGCCAATGGGATCATCAAGGAGGTGTCGTCTTTGGTGTAGCCTCCCTCTTCCAATAGTTCATCATTCACCCAGATCAGCTCTAGATCAAGTTTCTCTCCATCCAGCCTGAGTGCTTTTGCGTCGGGATTTTGCCGCCGAATTTCCATAATATTCTCGACACGTGTAGAACTCTCTTCAATGATAAATTCGAGAAAACAGCTCACTACTGTATAATCACTGGGAGTATAATCGTTAAAATAGTTAATTTTATGTTCTTTCATCGTTCGATTTTGCCTTTTGTATTTCGGTATCGGTTAGAAACACACCCTGACGAGTCATTGTAAAATCTCTCTTTTTTGGGGGTATTTTTAGAAGTTTTGATGCCACTAAATCCAAATTACCCCTAAATGTACCCCTTAAATTCTTAGTTTGTGTTGAAATA
>JACXUF010000075.1 GCA_014764105.1 Sulfuricurvum sp.
TGTTTCATCAAGTTTTTATGCGATCCCCACCCATGAAGAAAAATAAGATCGATAGGTGATGTAGAGTTGAGGATCTCGTAGCTGATCGAAAAAGTATGCTGTTTATACTGGAGAGACTTGACCGCCACGCTTACTTCCCTTTGGCTTGAGAGATAGAGTGGATATAATCATATTTGACCCGAATCGATTTTTTGTCCGGTAACGCCCCTAAGAGTTTTTGAATCCCTCCGCTGAAATTGTCAAACAGATAGTTTGCCATTGATCCTGGGATCGGATTGATTTCGTTGAGATACACCTCTCCCTCGATCTCAAAAAAATCACAACGGATCAACGCCCCCTCAAACAACGGAAAATAAATTTTAGCAAATGATTCTCGCAATTGAGTCACCAACGCATCGCTCACCGCCGCATGTTCGACACTTCCAGATCGTGAAAAATCGAGGTATTTTTTCTCAAAGTCTAGAAACTCAGCTTTTTGAGGCTCCTCAACGATGGAGTAAGTAATCTCACCTCTCGCACCAAAACCGGCAAGATTATACTCTTTAACCCCCGCGATAAACGGCTCGATCAACACCACACTGTCAAATTCAAAAGCAACATCCAGCGCATAATCGAGTTCGCTCGCTTCACGAACGATACTCACCCCAATCGAGCTTCCCAAGCGGGCTGGCTTGATGATAAACGGATAGGCTGTATTGATAGTCCGTGGGTCGTTTTTGTGCAAAATTTCATACGGAAGCATTTTGACCCCAACTGACTGTGCAAACCACTTGGTGTAGTGTTTGTCAAAACTGAGCAATGAGGCCTCTTTACGAGGTCCGATGAACGGGATATGAAAAAAGTCCAACATCGATGCAATGGTTCCGTCTTCTCCGTCACCACCGTGGATCAGATTCAGTATCGCTATATCGTGTTTTTTACTTCCAAAAAGTCCGCGCTGTTCAAATCCGCCATTGGTGATAAAAAGTTGCGTCATTTTTTTGTGTTCATTGCGCGAAAAGGTGATCGCTTTCATTTTGGAGGGTTCGATCAAATAAAACGAATGATCTTGATCACAAAAAATAAAGCTAAGATCAAATGTCGATTCAAGTTTCCCTTTGACGGTAATCGCACTGACGATGCTGATCTCGTGCTCATAACTAGCTCCGCCGAATAAAATGGCTAATTTCATGATCTACAATCCTTTTTAAAGTTTTTGAAGTTGTTTCAATGCCTCTTTGACCAGCATCGGTGTGTCGGTTGCATGAGACTGACTCAGCGCTTTGGCGATTTGCTCTTTTTTGAATCCGAGCGATTCGAGTGCCAGCATCGCCTCGGTTGTGGCAGAGTTGGCAAGTGGTGCCGAGTTCAACAAAACAGCATCAAAACCGGCAAGCTCCACCATGATCCGTGCCGCACTTTTGGGTCCGATTCCTGGAACTTTCTTAAGAGCATTGACATCTTTGGATGAAATAATACCCGCAAACTGCTCCGGCGTAAAGGTCGAACATATCGCAAGAGCCGCTTTAGGTCCAATTCCGTTGATTTTGAGCATCCCCTCAAAGAGCACTTTTTCACTTTTTTGGGCAAATCCATAAAGTTGCTGCGCATCTTCGCGAACCATGTGATGGATATGAAGTCGAACCTTCTCCAATCCGATAGAACTGTAGGTATTGAGCGATATAAACACCTCATAAATTACACTGTTAACATTCAAATGAAGCGATGTTGGCTCTTTGAATTCAATAATCCCTTCCAATCCGATAATCATTTTGCCAGCACCTTAATTGAAAATTTCCCACTTTCATCCTCAAAAAGCCCCAAGATTTTCTCTTCGCTATTATGGACGGGGATATAAAAAACTTCAATCGGCGGGTCAATGAGTTTAAAAACGATCTCGTTATGGTTGTGCCATCGGTCGTGGTTGATGATACGAGCCTCAAAAATCTCGTTTTGGAGAGCCGTATGTTTTTCACTCAAAAAGGCATATTGATCTTCTTTGGTTTTCAGCTCTTTGCGCAACGATTCGATTTTCTCTTTGAAGTGAATATGTTGTTGATATTTTTGGACAAAAGTGGAGGGCATTTTGATACCGTTAGACTTGTAATGGGCTAATTTTTTCTTTAGTTCCTCCATCGCTGGAGCATTCTCTCTCCACGTCTGCTCATACCCCGAAAGCTCTTTTTGGATCTCTTTCATCGCCTGTTTCGCCTGCGCCATTTGATGCAAACGCTCTTGAAGTGTTTCGGTCGATTCCCCCAGCAACGGGTCAATGGTAAAATGATTGTCCTCACCTTGAAATTTTTGAATCTCAATCCGTTGAGATGCGGTCATTTTGACATTCGATCCGAGCATCTCAATCTCAATCTCTTTGGCTCTAATTTCCCCCCCAGTCGCCTGCGATACACTCACTTTGTCGGCTTCGACAATCCCATGTTCCAAACGGGTGATGTAAACCTCTTTGCCATACGCCATCCCTTTGTGAATATTAATCGTCAACTCATCCGCACTGATTATGGCGCTTTTGTGAACTTGCCCCCCAACGACCGCTTTTTTGGCTGTAACTTTCGCATTAGGACCAATATTTCCGTCAATATTGATCACATTAACCGTCACCTCCATCCCCATCCCAATCGCATCTTCAAGGGCATCTTTCCCTTTAACATTGATAGAGACATCGGCATCGAGCTGTGTTTCGATCGATCCGGTTGTTTTAAAACTGATCTCAGTCACTTCCACTTCGGTTTTGATATCATAAATACCCCCCTCAAACGTCACATACCCTCCAACCCCAGCACGATACTCGATGCTTTTGGGGGTATCGACGAGTACAATTTTTTCTCCAGTTCCAAAGGTAGGCTCATACTTGACAATCGGCTCTTTAGGGACGATAAACTCTCCTCGGCAATTACGCCCATTTTCCCCTTTACGCGGTTTGATATACTCGATTAATAATTCATCTTTCACCGCACTGATCAGATACCCCCGTTTGGAGTAATCAACCCTGCCGTGCTCATCCATATTGTGTCGTTTCATCTCATAATGGAGGATGAGTTTATCATTCACCGTCTCAACTGGTTCATACCCTTGCGCGATAACATAACGCTCCTGAGTATCAAAATCAAGAGTCCCCCAAATTTGGATTTTAGCCAACAGTTCACTTAAATTTGAAAGCATCACGGAGTCAAAAAGTCCGATCATGAGATTCGCCCGAAGCATTTTTTTATTGATGAGATGGATCAAATCTTTTTGGAATTCATCGTAATAGTTTGCCGTACTTCCCGCTTTGATCATCAAATAGATTTTGCACAACGTCGAATTGCCAGCAATCGACATATCCAAAGAGTCAAGCGGATGTTTTTCAAGAATCGAGAAAATTTCGATTTCGTGCACCTGTTTGAGCTCAAATTTGGGATCGAGCATCTGTTCTTCTTTGATATTTTTAATCTCATCGGCGGAGAGCTCAGTCCAATCGTCCAAACCACTATCGGACATTTTGCTGAACGTCTGAGTATTCATGAGATGGAAATCGAGGCTATGGACAGGTACTTTAAAATTTCTGGCGACTTGGAGAAGTTCGCGTGCAACATTGGGTGTACGAACCACAATAGGTTTTATTTGCGGTACCGATACATCGCTCTTGACCTCTTTCTTAAACAGCCCCATAGTGTGTCCTTTGCGTCAGTGACCTTATTTTAATCACTCATCGGTTAAAATTACGTAAAACTTAATATTGAAGGTGTATCTCAAGAGATGTTTACATCGATCTTCTCCAACTCTTTTGGTATCCTCATCTCCCGCATAACTGGCTTAGGACGTGATATTTTGATGACATCGGTACTGGGTGCGAACGTGTGGAGCGATATCTTTTTAATGGCGTTCAAATTTCCAAACCTCTTTCGTCGCATCTTTGCGGAGGGATCATTTACCCAAAGTTTCATGCCCTCTTACATCGCTTCAAATCAAAAAAGTGTCTTTTCGGTAGCAATATTTATCCGTTTTATGGTGTTTATTGTTTTTCTCTCGCTACTGGTTACCCTCTTTCCCACATTTTTCACCAAAATGTTGGCATGGGACTGGGGACATGAACTCATCTCCAAGACCGCTCCGCTGACCGCTATCAATTTCTGGTATTTGGATCTCATCTTTATTGTCACCTTTTTAGGGACATTGCTGCAACACAAAGAGCACTTTTTTACCACCGCATTTTCGACCGTATGGCTCAATATCGCGATGATAGTCGCCCTGATTCTCTTTACCAACTCCAATCCCCAAATAATTGTCTATGCACTGAGTTTCTCCATCCTCATCGGAGGGTTATTTCAAGTCATCACTCATCTCTACGCGATCCGCAAGCAAGGGCTGATGAAAATCCTCGTAGGGGGATGGAAATACCGCAAAACTAGAGATGTCAAAGTCGAAGAGTCCAAATTCAAATCGCTCTTTATCCCCTCTGTAGTTGGAAATTCTACGGCGCAAATCGCCTCGTTTATAGATACCTCGCTTGCCTCGTTTTTAGCAGCAGGGTCAGTGTCGTATCTCTTTTATGCCAACCGTATTTTTCAGCTCCCTTTCGCGATCATCGCCCTCGCCATCACCACTGCACTGTTTCCCAAAATCGCCAAAGCAATCAATAACAACAATAATGATCTCGCATTCAAAAATCTCCACAAATCGTTTTGGCTCCTCAATGCTCTGTTGGGAATCTCAGTTCTCGGCGGTATCCTCTTGGCAGAACCGATTATCTGGCTGTTGTTTGAGCGGGGGGCGTTTGGTATACAAGATACTCTCAATACTGTTCGCGTGCTCCAAATGTACATGGTGGGATTAATCCCTTTTGGATTGGCAAAACTCTTTTCGATGTACCTCTATGCCCAGCACAAACACCTCAAAGCGGCTAAAATCGCCATTATCTCCCTCGTGATCAACCTGATTTTCTCGGTCATTTTGATGCAAAGTATGGGAGCGGCAGGTTTGGCATTGGCAGGAAGCATTGGTGGAGCAGTACAACTGATCCTCACTGTCAAAGAGGTGGGATGGGGTATCTTTTTTGAACTTCTCAAAACCCCTCTGAACCTCTATTTTCTCCTCGGAACAACCGGTTTTGGGGTGGCATTCTATGCTCTAAACCAATTTTTGATACACTTAATCCGATAATTTACAGGATTCACAATGACCATTTATGACAGTATCCAAAAAACAAAGGTACCTTTTATCCCGCTCCAAGATGGGAAGGTATCCCTCTACGTCTGCGGTCCAACCGTCTATGACGATGCCCATTTGGGACATGCTAGAAGTGCGTTGGTGTTCGATCTGTTGCGTCGTGTTTTGGAAGCAGAAGGGTATGATGTCCTCTTTGCCCGTAATATCACCGATATCGATGACAAGATCATAAACAAAGCGCGTGAATTAGCTATCAGTACGAGCGAAATCGCCGAGCGCTATACGGCGGCATACCATCGTGATATGGAGGCTATCGGCGTGAGGACACCGACCTTAGAGCCTAAAGCGACCGAATCGATCGATGCGATGGTGGAGATGATTCAAAAACTCCTTGACAAAAAACACGCCTATCCCATTAGCAACGGCGATATCTATTTCGATACCTCCAGCGACAAAAACTATCTCTCCCTCTCCAACCGTCAAAGCTCTGAGAACGTTAGCCGTGTCGAAAAAGTCTCTGAAAAACACAATGAAGCCGATTTTGCCCTTTGGAAAGCGGTGCATGATGATGGGGTCGCGTTTGACTCACCGTTTGGGCGCGGCCGTCCGGGGTGGCATTTGGAGTGTTCGGCGATGATCGAGCACTATGTGAGCCCCCATGTCGGAGACTACGCCATCGATATCCACGGCGGCGGAGCCGATTTGCTCTTTCCCCACCACGAAAACGAAGCGGCGCAAACCCGTTGTGCATCCAACCATGAGTTGGCTAAATACTGGATACACAACGGTTTTGTCACCATCGACGGGGAGAAAATGTCCAAAAGCCTAGGCAACAGCTTTTTCCTCAAAGATGCCCTCAAAGCCTATAATGGCGAAGTGCTCCGATTTTATCTCCTTAGCACCCATTATCGGGGGGATTTTAATTTTAACGAAGAGGATCTGATCGCTTCCAAACGGCGTCTTGATCGCCTATACCGTCTCAAAAAGCGCCTTTTCGGTCTCACTGCAGAAGTGATCGATAC
>JACXUF010000218.1 GCA_014764105.1 Sulfuricurvum sp.
ATGTAAATCAACTTTTTTATTCATAGCATTTATGACACCAGCTGTATGTCCTACCGAACCACCAGCTTTAAGGTCAAACCAATAGAGTGTTCTAAGATATAGAATTTTTTTCATTTTTTTTCCAAAAGTTAATATTTTGTTTTTCATGATTTTATGTATTCATCCCACCAAGCAACAAGATTGAGAAGATACCACACTCTCCCCCCCCATCTTTTGAAGCATAAAGTCGATTTAAAAATTTTTCATCAAACATATCTGTATTTTTATTAAAATACTCCCTATGTTCCATAATATCATTCATTTTTACAAATATTTCATCATCTAGCCGTTTTTGATTTTCAAGTCCTATATATCCAACTATTCCACACACCTATATTATTCCTTTATTTTTTATCTAGGGTCATTAGTATTTATTTTATTGACTACTTTTTTTGCTAACTCTTGCGGTGGCATTGAGAGTGCTTTTTTAATGTAGTGGTTTATAGTCATTTCAATAAACCTTTAATTTTTCGCAAATATCCAATCGCTTTATGTTCCAAATGGTCTTCTTGAACCAATATGCCACCAAAAAATCTATTTGCTCTCCCTATAAAGTTTTTATCAATTTCATTTCCACTATCTTCTTCCACCAATCTAAAATGCGATGAGGAATGTGCAAGATATGCAGTTCTTGATTCATAATCAATAATATACCCATGCATTGCACAAACACAATTATTATAAGTTGCCTGAGTGATTATTAGATAATCAATAAATGGTAAGATGTGATGCTCTTTACTAAGATTAAAATGCAATCTTTTGCTTTCTGCAAATGTATTGTAATAATCAACATATTGGTCAATTTTACTTTCATTGTCAAATGTATATACAGAAAAATTCACACCTTCGCGACTTGCTCTATTGTTCTCATTTTTAACTGTTGAAGAAAATTCTTTTTTTATATATTCAAAATCTTGAGTTAAATCAATTACTTTAGTAATAAATTTCTTTCTTTTATAAAATAATTCAAATATTGATTTTTTGCCTTTATATTGATTAAAATTTGTTAGTTTTAATACATCAAAAAAACTCACATTTTCTGCATAAAATTTTGTATTAAAATACTTGTATTTAATATTTATCATTTAATTATCCTTGAAATTTTTTTACTATTAAGAATTTTAATTTTATTTTATTTGTAGCATTTAGATTAAAATAAAAAAATAATAAGCAAAAACAAATCAACAATATATAGATAAATACTTTACTTATAAATTGAAGATCAACATGAATATAACCTAGGATTAAAAAGATTAAAAATGTAAATAATAGATAATAAAAATAATATCTTAATGATATTTTGTATTTGTTAAATAGTTTTTTTGCAAAAAAATCATACATTACAAATCTAATAAAATAAGTTATCAAGGTTGCATATATAGCCCCTATAAGTCCGAAATAATAAATAAATATAAAATTTAATATTAAGTTTAAT
>JACXUF010000219.1 GCA_014764105.1 Sulfuricurvum sp.
TTTATGACAATATCGACTTAAATCTTCCCTCTGATCGATCGATTGTATTCGTCCCAGGTCAGGTGGATGATGACGCATCGATCCGATTCGGTGCTCCAGGGATGAGCAATCTGGAACTTTTGAAACAGGTGCGTGCCAATCGACCCGATGCGTATATCGTTTTTAAGCCCCATCCAGATGTTTTGGCGGGAAACAGGGTGGGGCATATCGATCAATCGGAGGCTTTGCGATATTGTGACTGCATCGTCAGTGAAGTGGGGATCGATAGCGTACTAGCCTATGCGGATGAAGTGCATACCATGACCTCTCTGGTTGGGTTTGAGGCGCTGATTCGTAGGATTAAAGTCGTTACGTATGGGTTGCCGTTTTACGCGGGATGGGGGCTGACTGAGGATAAACTCCGATGTGAGAGACGAAAGCGTATCTTGTCTATCGATGAGTTGGTTGCCGCAACGTATCTCCTCTATCCAAGATATATCCATCCCGAATCGTTGCAAAGATGCGAAATCGAAGAGGTGCTGGAATTCATTGAACAAAATCGTCAATCGTTCAAAAATTCGATGGGATTACACGTTCGAAATTGGATAAGCCGTAAATTTCAGATGATTATCCGTATAGCAAAAGGGTTGTAATGGGAGTCAAAAAAAAACGGATAGTTTATTATTTCAGTGGATCCGATCTGCGCAGTGTGCGCCATTACTATGCATTGTATAAAGAGCATTTTCAAAAACAAAGTGTTATCAATGGATCGAGCGGAATCGTCTTACCTCGGAAAAAGATACATAACTATCTCTATCAACGGGATATCGTTGCCAACGATCATGGACGTACTGCATTGTTGCCTACATTTGCAGCTCAGTTCCTCTATGACGCGATCGGAAGGATGGATCGGGATCATACTTTATAAAGGTTATAGCTGGTGAATAAGATCGATTCCTTTGAAAGTAAACGAATTCTTTTTTTACAAGGTCCTATGGGGAGTTTTTTTAAAAAATTTGAAAAAATATGCATAAAACAAGGTGCTATAACTAAAATGATCGGATTTAATGGAGGCGACTGGTTTTTTTCGAATAAAAAGAGCTATGTCGCATATAAGGACAAAAAGGAAAATTGG
>JACXUF010000220.1 GCA_014764105.1 Sulfuricurvum sp.
AATCCACGATCGGTCCATTTTTTCTGCCACTCTTTATCGCTCAAAAGATGTGGGAGAAGATATGACAATTCGTATGTTGACAATGGCCACTCCGGCGGCCAAGTTAGCTCATTATAAGCTTGAACTTTCGGCACATCGGCACCACCGACACCTTGACCTACCGTTGAGCTTCCCCCTTTACCAGAGACAGAAATAACGTGCCAGTGGTGGAAGAATGTCCCCCCTTTGGTTCCGATCGCACCACGAAGTGCGATCGCGAAATAACCTGCACGTCCTGACATCCATCCACCACGGTTACCCGCTGCAGTTGCACGCCAGAAATATGATGAAATCGCATCACCTGCCCAAATAAACATATCATAGAGTTTCTCGAGTTTGTATGCTGGAACATGAGTCTCTTTAACCGCAAATTCAAGTGTATACGGAGAGTAAAGCTCTTTCATAAGCTCCAAATAGCTCTCAAAGCTCTTATCGGAAGGAAGCTTAGAAACATACCCTTTTTCAACCATAAAGTTCAAATAAGCGGTATCGTTCATCAACACATCCCAGTTGAACCATTTTTTGACAAATTTCTTGTCCACCATATCTTCATTCAAAATACGATTAGCAAGGTAAAGATAGACCACTGCCTCTGTCCCTGGCCATGCCGCAATCCACAGGTCAGACATCCCCGCCGAGTTGGACATACGTGGATCCATAACGACCAGTTTTGCACCCTTTTTACGGGCATCAGCAATAAATCCGGCCGATTGTTGGAAATAGTGCCCTGCATCCGCTGCGTGGGAAGAGTTCAAGAAAATGAGTTTCGCATTCGCCCAGTCCGGACTGGTACGGTCATCATTCGCTGTCCAAATGCTTGGGGTGCGACCGTTCGATGAACAGATGTTGGTGTGGGAATTGTACGAATCAAGACCCAACGTTTCCCATACTTGAGGAACGAAACCATTTTCATTCGGACGACCGACGTGAAACATCACCGATTTACGTGAGAGGAGATCACCCTTACGGATAGTATCTCCAATTTTCTTACCAATGGTGGTCATTGCCTCATCCCACGTAGTACGGATCCATTTACCCTCACCCCGTTTTGAACCCGGAGCACGTTTCA
>JACXUF010000221.1 GCA_014764105.1 Sulfuricurvum sp.
TCCCAGAGGATCAACGCCCCCTCCGAGCCCCCCGAGACGGCGAATCGGCCATCACGACTGACGGCGACGCTCATGGCCCAGCTTGTGTGGCCTATCTGTACGAAGGGTTTGCCGAGTTCGGCGCCGCCCAGCGTTGCAATAGATAAAACCATTAATAGAATATACTTTTTTATGCCCATCGATTTTCCCGCTAAATGACTCATTGCCGGTATATTTTACATCACCATACAGATGGCATGATCAGAAAACAGCTATTTATATCATCAGGAAATTATAGTAGGTATCTGTCTAGTTTCACCACGTTGTTGATGGGAGAATAAAGAGGAGGAGTGATAGGCTGAGGCATCTCGAGTATAAGCGAAAAAGAGATGAAACAGCACTATCACAGCAATGCAAGAACCAACTCGCATATGCGTCAAAGTATACAGGAATCCAGGCGAAGCAATCAAGAGCTGGCAGAACAGTTTGGCGTGAGTACCCAGACCATCAGCAAATGGCGGAATCGTGAGACGACGGAAGATCGGAGTTGCCGACCGCATACCGTCCACTACGCTTTAAGCGATTTCGATAAAGCGCTGGTACGGATTGTGCGTACCAGCACGTGGATGGCTTTGGATGATCTGGTCGATACACTACGGAGTGTCATTCCTCATGCCAGTCGTTCTACGGTTTCGCGGACGCTACGATCCCTGGGGATCAGTAAGGTGCCCGAAGAAGAGAAGGCCAAGGCAAAGAAGTTCAAGGAGTACGCTCCGGGTTTTTTGCATATGGATGTGACCTATCTGCCGAAGATCGATGGGATCAAATATTATCTCTTTGTCGCCATCGACCGTACAACGCGGTTGATGTACTACAAGATCTACCGTCACAAAACCGTCATCAGTGCGACAGACTTTCTTAACGAGTGCGTACAGTTCTTCCCCTTCGCGATCACGCATATTCTGACGGACAACGGTACGGAGTTCACTAACCGGTTCTCCCAAGGCAGAAAAGAGCCAACCGGTAATCACCGCTTTGATAAGCTCTGCAAGCAATTAAAAATCAACCACCGCCTTACCGAACCCTTCAGCCCGCAAACCAACGGTATGGTCGAACGGGCAAAC
>JACXUF010000222.1 GCA_014764105.1 Sulfuricurvum sp.
CAAGGAGTTGACTTGCAAATTCATTTGGATCGGCAGTCCCGCCTGATGTCCTAAACGTCCATTCACTAATAGGATCATTAAAATAGCATATGACGACAGAGATCATCATGGACATCCATATAAAATAAAGTAGCTTTTGGATTGGATAGCGGTTAAAATAAAGAACAATCACAAAATTTGCGATCAAAAGCAATGCCGGCGCGGCAATATCATTCATCGGATTAATAATAATTTGTAGTAAAAACACAGTTAGATTGGCTATAAAAAATGCAAAAAAGAACTTTTCTTGTATAGCAGTCATAGTTTTAAAATTACGCAGCATAGGTAAAAAATAAAAAATAAAAAATATGAAAAAAAGAATTTTTAGTGATCCTTCCCCGGCATGATCAATTATAAAATTATCATTAAATAAACTAAATATAAATATAAATATAAACACATCACTGAGATAAGAAAAGCTCTTAGTAAACATAGTGTAGCCTATTTAAAATCATTTTTGTAAATATCATTTCCCCAATCAATATTACAAGATTAATCAGAAAAAAACCCATGAGAGGATGATATAAAAATACAAATCGTGTAATCACGACAACCATAATTAATCGAATAGAATTTATTATTATTTCTAATTTATTGTAATTCATAGTCTTTGACAAAAAAGTTACAAGGCTCATAAGAAATATAATGCCGTAAGATGCCGTTAGGATAAAAACAAAGAATGGAGCATTAATGGATAAATAGCTGGGCATAATCATATATACAATCATGCTCAAAAAAGCGGCTATCAAGAGAACGCCAAAAATAAGCGACTTAATTTTACGCAAATAATTATCTAAATGTATTTTAATAGAGTGCATATCGCCTAAATGAAATTTGGAAACAAAAAAAGTCCTAAAAGAGGTAGAAACAATCGTCATAATTCCCAAAAATGTCATGGCATACCCCAAGTCGGCCAATAAAGAAAGCTGATTTTTTTCTGTAAGAAAAATGATGAGATAACGACCAGCAAGCACATACAACATACCAATAATATAGGTCATCAAGGAAAATTTCATAAGGCGTTTTAAATAAAAGAAAAACACTTTATTTATGCGTA
>JACXUF010000076.1 GCA_014764105.1 Sulfuricurvum sp.
ATCAAGTATTTTGGGTATCTGTTCGTCTTTACGACGATTGTCGCCTATTTGCTCGCATTTGTTGCCTACCATGTAACGTTGTGGCTCAGTTAGGAAATCGTTAACTACTCTGCGTTACAATACCCTCATGAGTAAAATATTAATGATTGAAGACGATCTCGAGTTGGCCGAGATCCTCACTGAATTTTTAGAACAGTACGATTTTCACGTGACGACGGAGGATGATCCATTTAAGGCTCTCAGCATCCTAAAACTCGAAAAGTTCGATGTGGTGATCCTCGATTTGACACTGCCAGGGATGGATGGGTTAGAGGTTTGTGAGGCGATTCGTGCTCGTCAAAACATCCCAATCATCATCTCTTCGGCACGCTCCGATGTCACCGATAAGATCAATGCTCTCGATCTCGGAGCGGACGATTATCTCCCCAAGCCCTATGATCCAAGAGAACTCGAAGCCCGTATCCATTCGGTACTTCGCCGTTACGATGCGGCATCGGTTGCGGCGGCGGAGAGTGCGTGTGGTTTTAAACTGAACGAATCGGCGATGCAAATTAATTACAAAGGTAGGGTGCTGGAGCTTACCAATGCTGAATATGGGATTTTGGCGCACATGATCAAAAAACAGGGGATGGTGGTTTCCAGAGAAGATTTGATTCACAGTGTCAGTGCGATCAATGAAGACTCCTCAAACAAAAGTATCGATGTTATGATGGGACGCATTCGTAATAAGCTCGGAGATAAAGCGTTGATTGAATCGATTCGCGGCATCGGTTACAAATTGCTCAAATGAGACATAATTTCTGCCCTGTAAGGGCTAGCTTCAGTGCCATAGCGGCTAGCGTAGGGCAAGGGATTTTATTCCTTGCGCGTTCAAAATCAAGATGATCAAAAATAATGCGGTTCTTGCCACCGTCGCCTTTGCGCTCGTCGTTACCGTAACGAGTGTAAGCTACACTTTCTATCAGCTCTATGAAACCAACCGCGCGAAACATATCGATAACATTTTTACCAAACACTCCCTTATCAGCCAAATTTACCATACCTATCTGATCAAACAGATATCTCAACCGATGTTTGAGGCCAATCTTGCCCTTTATGATCTTGAAGAGATTCTTGATGAGGAGAAATACGAACAAATTATTCGAGACGGAAAAGTTTTAAAAAGCGACGGTGATTCCGATGAGATGATAGAGATGTATTCGCTCGCCGAAACACCATTTGAAACCGATATCTCTCAACAAGTGATTACTTCGATGATCGAGTATCGGGGAAATATCTATTTTTGGGTTGAATCGGCGCGACACAATGTATTGCTTGAAGATTTGAGTATCGAACCTTATCGCCCGATCAATCTCCTTTCGGCTTATGGGACGTTGATGGGTATTTTGTTGATCTCGTTTGCCCTCATTATCTATCGATTGCGTCCCCTTCGGCAATTGCGCAAGCAGATCGCACGATTCGGGGAAGGGGACATGGGGGTGCGGTTTCGGATTGACGGGAGTGATGAGATTGCTTTGATCGCTAACGAGCTTGATACGACTCAAAATAAAATCCGCTCTTTGATCGAGTCGCGCACCCTCTTTTTGCGCAACATCATGCACGAGCTCAAGACGCCGATCGCCAAAGGGCGAATTGTAACAATGATGTTGGGTGATGAGAAGCAGCGTGGGCGTTTTGAGGGAATTTTTGAACGGCTTGAATCGCTGATCGGGGAGTTTGCGTTGATCGAAGAGATCACCTCTGGGAATCAGTATCACGAGAAAAAAGAGTACAGACTTGTCGATATTATCGACGGTGCGATTGATATGGCGATGGTTGAGTATGAGGCAGTAGAGAGGGAGATTGATAGTTCGGTTAAAGTGGATGTCGATTATCGCCTGTTTGTTACGGCACTTAAAAATCTGATCGATAATGCGATCAAGTATTCTCCTGAGAAAAAGATGAAAATATGGATGGAAGAGGGGGAAATATTTTTTGCCAACATTGGTGAACCGCTCAAAAAACCTCTCGGATATTACATCGAACCTTTTACCAAAGACAACCCAACCAAAGACAGTTTCGGCTTGGGGCTTTACATCGTCGATGCGATCTTAAAAGAGCACGATTATGTTTTGGCGTATGAACGTCGGGAAAATATGAATTGTTTTATTTGTGTCCCAGTAAAACCAAAAAGGAGATAGATGAAAAAGATTTTGATTACGAACGACGATGGATACGAATCGGCAGGGCTTTTGGCATTGATCGAAGCCCTCGATGGATTGGGACAGATAACCGTCGTTGCCCCCTCAACCGAAAAATCGGCGTGTGGACATTCGCTTACTTTAACACGTCCCTTGAGTTTTATCAGTGTGGGAGATGATTTTTACAAACTTGATGACGGTACGCCAAGCGATTGTGTCTATTTGGCACTGCACTCGATGTTCGATGAACGTAAACCCGATTTGCTCATCAGCGGGATTAATAAAGGCTCCAACATGGGTGAAGATATCACCTACTCGGGAACGGCGGCAGCGGCGATGGAGGCGGTATTGCACGATGTTCCCGCGATTGCCATCTCCCAAGTGATGGATTTCACTCAGCCCGTAGGGGATTTCTCATTGGCTAAAAAAGCGATTCGCCATTTGGCGCAAAAGGTTTTAGAGGGGAATTTTCCGTTGAAAGAGCGGGAGTTTTTGAACGTCAATGTCCCCCATGATAGTGAAGAATTGGAGTTTGCGGTGACCTATGCGGGATATCGCTATTACGCCAATGATGCCCATCTGCACCGAAATCCTAGGGGGATGGAATATTATTGGCTCGGTCTTCACCCGCTGGAGTTCAAGCCGCGAGAGAATCGCAAATGGCTGTGTGATTTTGAAGCAATCGAAGCGGGGAAAGTCTCTCTCACTCCGATCAAACTTGATATGAGTGCCTATAAATCGATGCAAACGTTACGGGAGTGGTTGTGAGACATACCCGTACCCGCCTTGTATTTGGCGAAGAGACGTTTGAGAAGCTCCAAAATGCCCGTATCCTCCTCCTCGGTGTCGGTGGAGTGGGGAGTTTTTGTTTGGACTGTCTCTATCGTTCGGGGGTTAGGTGTATCACAATTGTCGATTTTGATCGCTACGATCTCACCAATCAAAACCGTCAAATGCACTCAGAAAATCACGAAGGGGAACTCAAAGTTGAAGCGCTTAAGCAACATTATCCCGAAGTGATCGCTCTATCTGAGAAAATTACTCCAGAATGGGTTGAGGAGTTTGATTTCGAACCGTACGATCTGATTCTCGATGCGATTGATGATATGAGTGCAAAGCTTGCCCTTATCCAAAAATGTTATTTGAAACTTATCTCTTCGGTCGGCTCGGCAAAGCGGCTCGATCCGACCAAGATCGAGATACGTTCTATTTGGAAAACCCAGGGAGATCCATTCGCTTCCAAAATCCGCAATGAACTGCGCAAACGAAAATTCAAAGGTGATTTTAGCTGTATCTGCTCCACCGAACTCCCCCATATTAAAGAAAAAGGGAGTTTTGTCGCCGTAACAGGATCGTTCGGTTTAGCAATGTGTTCACTCGCACTTCGTATAATAAGCGATAAATAACCAATTCTCCCGTATCCAAAAGATATGGGTAGCTTCAGTTGGTTACAAGGGGTATCTATCTTTGCAGCATTGCGGGTTTTGCCTAAAAGTGTGCAATATAAGTGGTATAATATCCCCATTATTTGTGTGGAGATAAACGTGGAACAAAAAGAACCGATGACCAAATACGGGTTTCAGAAACTATCAGATGAACTCAATACCCTTAAAACAATCGATCTGCCGGCAGTCAATGCTGAAATCGACCGTGCTAAAGAGTACGGCGATCTCAAAGAGAACTCCGAATACCATGCCGCACGAGAAAAACAGGCGTTTATTGGAACCCGTATCGCAGAGCTTGGGGATATGATCTCCCGTGCTCAGATCGTCGATCCGAGCGAACTCGAACATACCCGTGTCAGTTTCGGCTCCACCGTGGTATTATGCGATTTGGACACTGACGAAGAGGTGACCTATACTATCGTCGGAGGATGCGAAAGCAACCCAGATCGGGGATTGATTTCATTCAACTCACCGCTTGCTAAGCAACTTTTGGGACGTGAAGAGGGGGATGAACTCAACGCAAAACTTCCCGGTGGAACTAAAAATTTCGAAGTGGTTGAAGTGAAATATCAGGAGATCGTGTTTGAAAGCCATTAACGTCGGGATTATTGGTGTCAGCGGCTATACAGGAGTCGAGCTGGTCAAAATGCTCATCTCTCATCCAACGTTCAATCTCATCTATTGTGCCAATACGGAGGGGGGATCGAGTGTAGCGGAACTTCACCCTTCATTGTTGGGTGTGTGCGATATTGCGGTTGAAAAGATTGATATAAAACGAGCTTCCGAGGCTTGTGAGCTGATCTTTTTGGCACTTCCGCACAAAACGGCGATGCAGACGGCAAAAGAGCTATTGGCAAAAGGGATCAAGGTTGTTGATCTCTCCGCCGATTATCGTTTGAATCGGGAGAATTACGAAGCGTTTTACTGTGAACACGAGGATTTGGATAATCTCTCTCATGCGATCTATTCGATCCCTGAACTGCACGGAGAGATTGCCAAAGGTTCGCGTTTGATAGCCAATCCTGGATGTCACGTAACTGCCTCATTGATGGCGTTGGCACCGTTTTTGGATCATATTGATCTCTCCCATCCGATTTTTATCGACTCCAAAACAGGGGTTTCGGGTGCGGGTAAATCACCGAGCAGTACCGTTCACTATGTGAATGTAAACGATAACATCAACTGCTACAACATTATCAAACACCGCCATGCGATCGAGATTGAACAGCATGCGTCGGCGTTGTGTTCAAATGAGGTGAAAGTGACGTTTGTCCCCTCTCTTGTTCCAATGACGCGGGGGATGCTCGCATGTGTTTACGCAACCCTCAAAGACGATTGTGACACGATGGAGGTGATGAAAACATTTTACGCCAACAAACCGTTTGTGCGGTTGCGAAACGCTCCACCTCATACCAAAATGACCTCTGGAACTAATTTTGCCGATGTGTTTGCCGCGCGTCATGGCAATGCGCTGGTGGCGATGTGTGCAATTGACAATCTGATGCGTGGAGCGAGTTCTCAGGCATTGGCGAATGCCAACATTATGATGGGATTGAACGAGAGCCTCGGAATCCCACTCATCGCGTATGTCCCCTGAAACGCTTAAAAACGGCGCGATACTGATCGCTGATGCCCACTGCGCCCCGTGGCGTACTAGCTTTATCGATTTTCTTCACTCTGTCGAATCGGGCGCAATAAAGACTCCGCAACTCATTTTGATGGGGGATGTACTGGATATGCTCTGTGGACCCATCCCTGCAACGCATCGATACAATCGCCAAAGCATTGAGCTTTTAAACCGTTTATCCAAAAAAATCGAGATATTCTATTTGGAAGGGAATCACGATTTTCTACTCACCCATCTCTTCCCGAAAATCCACGTTATTCCTCGCAGAGCACAACCGTTGAGACTCTCATTTGAAGGAAAAACGGTTGCCCTTTTGCATGGAGATACCCTTATGGGTTTAGGATATGAGATGTATACAGCACTCATCCGAAATAGAGCTGTTTTGGCATTTCTCAGGGGTATTGATACGATCGGTGGGGGATTTATCGTTCGATGGCTTGAGCGAATGATGAAGCGAAAAAATCATTGCCACCCCATTGCCACATTTCGTGAACTGATTCACAGACGGGTTGCGTCAATGCGATTGGAGGGGTGTGATATTGTGATCGAGGGGCACTTTCATCAAAATCAGAGTTTTGAGTTTGACGATTTAATCTATATTAATCTCGGTGCTTTTGCTTGTAATGAAAGATACTTTACTGTACAATCTAGTCTAGATCAGCCAATATTGCACGAAGCAGTTTTTCGTAAGGAGCCCCAATGAAGGGACAA
>JACXUF010000008.1 GCA_014764105.1 Sulfuricurvum sp.
CTCGAAGGGGAATACGGCTTTAGTGACGTTGTGAGCGGTGTTCCGGTTATGCTTGGGGCCAATGGTGCCGAAAAAATCATTGAAGTTACCCTTAATCAAAGCGAGAAAGAGATGTTTGCCCGCTCATGCGCTTCGGTTCAATCGTTGATCGATACTCTCAATGCCAATAAATTTTTTGAAGGAGAGAAACAATGAGTTTTCGTATTGAAAAAGATACCATGGGTGAAGTTCGCGTTCCGAACGACACGTATTGGGGGGCGCAAACACAGCGTTCACTTGAAAATTTCCAAATCGGCGAAGAGAAAATGCCGTATGAAATTACTAGAGCGTTTTCGTATCTTAAAAAAGCGGTTGCGCTAGTTAACTGCGATTTAGGAATGCTTTCTCGTGAGAAAGCTGATGCGATTGCTCAGGCGGCAGATGAGATGTTAGCTGGAAAACTTGATGCCCATTATCCCCTTGTCGTATGGCAAACGGGTTCAGGTACCCAATCAAACATGAACAACAACGAAGTATTGGCGGCACGTGCGACCGAAATCCTAGGCGGTGATTTCCGCACTCAAAAATTGGTTCATCCAAACGACGATGTTAACAAATCGCAAAGCTCGAACGACACCTATCCGACAGCGTTGCACGTAGCGGCGGTTATTGCGGTTGAGACGCGTCTTTTGCCGGCGATTGATCATTTGCGAAAAACGTTACAGGCAAAGTCTGAAGCATTTAACAACATCGTTAAAATAGGACGCACACACCTCCAAGACGCCACACCGTTGACGCTAGGTCAAGAGATCAGTGGTTGGGTCGAGATGCTCAACAAATGTGAAAAAATGGCGAAAGATTCTCTCGAATCGGTCCGAGAATTGGCACTCGGCGGTACGGCGGTCGGTACAGGGCTTAACGCTCATCCTGAACTAGGATCTCGTGTCGCTGCGAAACTGACGGAGCTTACGGGGCATCAGTTTGTTACGGCTCCAAATAAGTTCCATGCACTCACGAGTCATGATGCCATTGTCTACGCTCACGGTGCGCTCAAAGCGCTTGCGGCGGATATGATGAAAATCGCCAACGATGTCCGTTGGTTGGCTAGCGGTCCTCGTTGCGGTATTGGCGAGATCACAATCCCTGAAAACGAGCCAGGTTCATCGATTATGCCAGGTAAAGTTAACCCGACTCAATCCGAAGCGGTAACGATGGTTGCTTGTCAGGTGATGGGGAATGACGCATGTATCGGTTTCGCGGCAAGCCAAGGGAACTTCGAACTTAACGTATTCAAGCCAGTTATCGCATACAACTTTTTGCAATCGGTTCGTTTGCTCGCAGATTCTATTGTTTCGTTCAGTGATAACTGCGCGGTAGGGATTGAACCAGTACACGATCAAATCGATGCGTATCTTAACAACTCATTGATGCTAGTAACAGCTCTTAACCCGTACATCGGATATGAAAATGCGGCTAAAATTGCCAAAACAGCTCACAAAGAGAACTTAACACTAAAAGAGACTGCGGTTAAACTCGGTCTTCTTACAGCTGAAGAGTTCGATAAATACGTCATCCCAGAAGAGATGACAAGACCAATAGCGTAAACTTAAGAAGGAGGATTGGATGAATATTCACGAATATCAAGCAAAAGAATTATTCAAAAAGTACAATGTGCCGACACCGCGCGGACATATTGCGTTTACACCAGATGAAGCAGTTAAAGCGGCACAGGAACTCGGCGGAGACATTTGGGTGGTAAAAGCTCAAATCCATGCCGGTGGACGTGGATTGGGAGGCGGTGTTAAACTTGCCCGTTCAACTGCCGAAGTGCGCGAATTGGCGGCTCAAATTTTAGGGATGACTCTTGTGACTCACCAAACAGGACCGGAAGGTAAATTGGTTCAAAAAGTCTACATCGAAGAGGGTGCAGATATTAAAAAAGAGTACTATCTTGGTATGTTGCTCGATCGTGCGTCTGAGATGCCGATTATGATGGCGTCAACTGAGGGGGGTATGGCGATTGAAGACGTAGCACGTGATACTCCGGAGAAAATTATCAAAGTTGCAATCGATCCGTTGACAGGTTTCCAAGGTTTCCACGGTCGTAAATTGGCCTTCGGTCTCGGTCTTCCTGTAGAGGAGATTGGCAACTTTATTAAATTCGCATCGGCATTGTACAAAGTGTACATGGATCATGATGCGGAGATGATCGAAATCAATCCATTGATTAAAACTGGTGATGGTAAATTTTTGGCACTCGATGCAAAAATGGGATTTGACAACAATGCGTTGTATCGCCAATCTCAAGTCAATGAAATGAGGGATCTAAGCGAAGAAGAGCCAACAGAGATCGAAGCGGGCAAATATGGTCTTAGCTATATAAAACTCGACGGTGATGTTGGATGTATGGTTAACGGTGCGGGTCTTGCAATGGGTACCATGGATACAATCAATTATGAGGGTGGTAAACCGGCAAACTTCCTAGACGTAGGGGGTGGAGCAAACGCTGAAACCGTAGCTAAAGGGTTTGAGATTATATTGAAAGATCCGAATGTCAAAGCAATTTTTGTCAATATCTTCGGTGGAATCGTACGATGCGACCGTGTTGCTAACGGTATTTTGGAAGCGACAAAGCTTACAAAAGTGGACGTACCCGTCATCGTCCGTCTTGATGGAACCAACGCTGAACAGGCGGCGGATATCCTCAAAAATGCGGGAATTGCCAACATCATAGCGGCTACTGATCTTGCAGACGGTGCACGTAAAGCCGTAGCAGCAGCGAAGGGAGAGTAATTTATGTCAATTTTGGTCAACAAAGATACAAAAGTCATCGTACAAGGTTTTACGGGTAAAGAGGGGACGTTCCATGCAGAGCAATGTATGGCGTATGGTACCAAGATCGTCGGTGGTGTGACTCCGGGCAAGGGGGGTCAGGAGCACCTCGGACAACCGGTATTCAACACTGTTGAAGAAGCGGTGCGCGCGACTGGTGCAACGGTCTCTATGATTTTCGTTCCGCCGGCTTTCGTCTCTGATGCGGTTATGGAAGCGGCAGATGCAGGGATTGAACTTGCGGTTATAATCACCGAAGGGACCCCTGTTAAAGACATGATGTACGCCAAAGCTTATGCGGTGAAAAAGAACATGATGATCATCGGACCGAACTGTCCTGGTATCATCACCGCCGATGAGTGTAAAATCGGGATTATGCCGGGATTCATTTTCAAAAAAGGGAACATCGGTCTGATCTCCAAATCGGGAACATTGACGTATGAGTCGGCGAACCAAGTTGTAAAAGAGGGTTTTGGTATCACGACGGCGGTCGGTATCGGTGGGGATCCGATCATCGGACTATCGTACAAACAACTTCTTCCGATGTTCGAAGCCGATCCTGAGACCCATGCGATCGTTATGATTGGTGAGATCGGCGGAGATTTGGAGATCCAAGCGGCAGCCTACATCAAAGAACACATCACCAAACCAGTTGTAGCGTTCATTGCTGGTCAAACGGCACCGGCAGGCAAGCGTATGGGGCACGCAGGGGCGATTATCTCCGGCGGTTCAGGAACGGCAGCAGAAAAAATGGCGGCTCTTGAAGCAGCTGGCGTAAAAGTTGTTGTATCTCCTGCGGATATTGGAAAAGCGATTTCGGAAGTGATGGGAAAATAACGATGAAACAGACTTTTGAAGTGGCAAATATTCGTTGCGGCGGTTGCGTCAACACAATCACCAAAGCACTTCAAGAAGTCGGTTTTACAGAGGTTGAAGTTGACCTCTCGTGCGAGCCTCGAAAAGTAACTGTAGAGATTGCCAACGAGGTGCAATCAGCATATTTTAAGGCTATATTAAGAAGCCTTGGTTATCCTCTAGCAACCGATGAGAGAGGATTTGGTGAAGAAGCGATTCTCAAAGCCAAAAGCTTTGTATCGTGTGCTATCGGCAAAATAAATTAGCTAACTTAATCAAGGAGAAGGAATGTCAATAATTAAAGCGCCAGAAAACACTCCGGTGTGGGTTGATGAATCACGATGTAAGGCGTGTGATATCTGTGTATCAGTATGTCCTGCGGGAGTCTTAGCAATGAGACTTGAACCAACGTCAACTTTGGGGGCTATGATTGAAATAATTGCGCCAGAATCATGTATTGGCTGTAACGATTGTGAACTCAATTGTCCTGACTTTGCAATTTTTGTTTCTGACAAATCAGAATTTAAGTTTGCAAAACTTTCAGATCAGGCAAAAGAGAGAGCCGAGGCTATCAAGAAAAATAAATACATGAAGCTTAGCGCCTAAGGGGGTATAATATGGAATTGAGAGAAGTAATTTCTACCGGAAACGATTTGGCAGCTGAAGCGGCTGTCGATGCAGGATGTATGTTTTTTGGAGGATATCCGATTACTCCATCATCAGAAATTATGCACACGATTTCTGATTTGCTTCCTGCGGTTGGGGGTGTTGCGATTCAAATGGAAGATGAAATCGCTGGTATCGCTTGTGCAGTAGGTGCAAGTATGACAGGTGTCCGCGCGATGACAGCAACATCGGGTCCAGGGATCTCTTTGAAAGCGGAAAACCTCGGTCTTGCGCAAATGGCGGAAGTTCCATTGGTTGTTGTCGATGTTATGCGTGGCGGTCCTTCAACAGGTCTTCCGACTCGTGTATCGCAAGGGGACGTGCGTCAAGCTAAAAACCCTTCACACGGTGACTATCGCTCAATCACACTCTGTGCAGGTAACTTGGCAGAGTGCTATACAGAGACGGTGCGTGCTTTTAACTTAGCCGATCGTTTCATGCAACCAGTTATCGTCCTTTTGGACGAAACGATCGGTCACATGCATGGTAAAGCAGTTATTCCTACGGCGGAGGAAGTTAAAAAAGGGATAGTACCACGTAAAACATTTACTGGTGCACCTGAAGATTATCGTCCATATGGTGTCGGTCCAGATGAACCTGCGGTGTTGAACCCGATGTTCCAAGGGTATCGTTATCATTTTACAGGATTGCATCATGATGCTAAAGGATTCCCGACCGAAGAGATCGAAACGTGTCGTAAATTAATTCAGCGTCTCGAAGACAAAGTGATGATGCATACGGATGAACTCGAACTCAACGAAGAGTTTATGTGTGACGATCTCGAAGAGAACGATGTATTGATTATTGCGTACGGTTCGGTTTCTTTGGCAGCAAAAGAATCCATTCGTCATCTTCGCGCTGAAGGTATCAAAGCGGGACTTTTCCGCCCAATAACGTTGTGGCCAAGCCCAGCAAATCGTATCAAATATTTCACCGACAAAGTTAAAAACGTATTGTGTGTTGAGTTGAATATTCGACAATACACCGAAGAAGTAGAGCGTGTTTCAAGCCGTCTTGATATCCACGGTTTGTATAAAGTTAACGGACGAGCAATCTCTCCATACGAAATTGTTAACAAAGTGAAGGAGATTATCTAATGGCTTTCAATTACGACCAATATTTACGTTTAGAAAAAATGCCAACACTTTGGTGTTGGGGATGTGGTGACGGTGTTATTCTTAAGGCTGTTATTCGTGCGATCGAAACCTGCGGTTGGAAACAAGACGACGTTTGTGTTGTTTCTGGTATCGGATGTTCGGGACGTTTTTCATCGTATGTGGATTTCAATACCGTTCACACGACGCATGGTCGTACAGTTGCGTTTGCTACTGGGATCAAATTGATGCACCCTGACAAACACGTTATCTGTGTTGCTGGAGATGGCGATGCATTAGCGATCGGTGGTAACCACACGATTCACGGATGCCGTCGTAACATCGACATTAAATTCATTATGATCAACAACTTTATTTATGGATTGACCAACTCACAAACCTCTCCAACTACTCCTCGGGGTATGTGGACGGTGAGCCAAAAATCTGGGAATATCGATCCTACGTTCAATGCGTGTGATCTTGCGATTGCTGCGGGTGCTTCATTTGTAGCGCGTGAAACGATACTTGATCCGAAAAAACTGGAAAAAGTGTTGGTAAAAGGGTTCCAGCACCGTGGTTTTGCATTCTTTGACGTCATGTCAAACTGCCATATCAACCTCGGACGCAAAAACAAAATGCAAAGTGCGATGGAGAACCTTGAGTGGATCGACAGTATCACGACTCCATTGAAAAAATGGGAAGCGCTCAGTGATGAAGAGAAACTCAACAAATTCCCGACTGGTATTTTGAAACATGACGAAAACGCTCGTGAATATTGCGATATGTACGAAGATGTAAAAGCGTACCACCAAGGTAAACGTAAAGCAATTACTCAAGACGATTTCGAGAAGAAAATTTAAGGAGATACACTATGGCTAGAACATTAATGAGATTTACAGGTGTTGGTGGACAAGGTGTTCTTCTTGCAGGAGAAATTTTCGCTGCGGCTAAAATCAAAGAGGGTGGGCACGGTCTAAAAACAGCTACCTACACGTCACAAGTACGTGGCGGACCAACTGTTGTTGATATCACGTTGGACGATGAAGAGATTTTTTATCCGTACGCAAATGACGGTGAAATCGATTTCATGCTTTCTGTTGCGCAAGTGAGCTACAACTTATTCAAAAACGGGGTAACCGAAGGGGGGACAATCGTTGTTGAGCCTAACTTGGTTCATCCTACCGAAGAAGATCGTAAAAAATGGAACATTGTTGAGATCCCCATCATTACGATTGCTAAAGATGAAATCGGTAACGTTATCACCCAATCGGTTATCGCATTGGCAATTGCAAATACCTATATGAAAGCATTGGATGATGAGTTGCTTCGCGAAGTTATGCTCTCTAAAGTACCTGAAAAAGTGCACGATATAAATAACAAGGCGTACGATCTCGGCAAAAAATACGCTCTTGAGGCGATGGCTAAAAAAGCATCTTAATCTTTCCGCTTCGGCGGAAATCCCCGCTTTCTCTTAAAAAATCAATTTGTCCTGCAATAGCTAATTGCGATTAATCAACTATTCGCTACTCTACGCTAATAATAAAAAGGAGACTAACATGTCGAAATACGATGTATTATTTGAAGACGAAGACGATATTTTTAGTGGTTCTCCACAATCAAAATATTGGGATATTGCCAAACAAGTGAGCGAAGATCTCTACCGTCACGATTTTGACGAGATTATGACTAAAATTGCGGTAATGGAAAAGATGTTGATGCAACAGCATCATGAAGACGATTTAGACAAAATCATCACTAGCTATGCGTTAATGAACCTCTCAGAGATCGAAGATCATAAAAAAAGTCTTTACATGGAATATGCTGGACGCTTGATCTATAAAATTTCAGATTGATACTTTAATCCAATTTCTCCTATAATTGCACTTAGGTACAACAGGCGATAGCTTGAACAAATATTCAAGAGGTAAAGTCCGGGCTGCCGTAGGACACGGTTTCATCTAACGGATGACCACGGTAACGTGAGGGATAGTGCAACAGAGAGTAGACTGCCTCGAAAGAGGTGAGGGTGAAACGGCGGGGTAAGAGCCCACCAGTCTCTTAGGCAACTAGGGGAGCTATGTAAACCCAACCGCGCAGCAAGAAACAGATGGTTAGCGTCCTACATCGCTATTGTTTCGCTAGAGGTCATGAGTGATCATGGCAGTAGATTAATTATCGCTTTATCCAGAACCCGGCTTACGTTGTGCCTATTTTATGCTATTGACCCATTCAATTTCTCCATTATTCTTTTGTTCGATAGAGCGCATCGTCTCGCCCTTTTTACAGACTTGTTGTGGTATCTCCAATGTTTTGATGGCAATTATGGCACTAATACGAACGGATTTGGATAGATTGAAATTATAGTGTGAGACTTTGCATAAAAGTAGTATCGCCAGTTGTCCAACATCTTGGTATAATGAGATTATTAATTCCGTCATGGAGGGGAGTATTTATGGAATGTGAATTTCCTACTGTAAACGCCACTAATACTGAAATTAAATCGATTTTAGAGGATGTCAAAACGATTGCTATTCTCGGACTTTCTCCCGATTCAACCAAAGATAGCTATCGGGTAGCTGAATATTTGAAAAATGCTGGGTATAAAATTGTCCCTGTTTACCCAAAAGAGGAGACTATTCTAGGGGAAAAAGTGTACCGCTCACTTGCCGAAATCCCGTTTGCGGTCGATATGGTTAATATCTTTCGTAAACCCGACGCTCTGGATGTGATTGCCGATGCGTGTATTGAGCGTGGAGATGTCAAAGTGTTCTGGGCTCAAAAAGGGATTGTTAATAACAAAGCAGCTAAAAAAGCTGTAGCAGCGGGGATGCGTGTTGTCCAAAATCATTGCAGTATGGTTGAGCATCGTCTCATCCACGGATAAAGGTAATTTTTGATCGATTTACAAACTATCTATCAGGCGCACGAGCGGATCAAAGGAACGGTGGTTAAAACACCGTTTGCTTATGCTCCGAGATTGAGCGAACAATGCGGTATCGAGGTCTATCTCAAAAAAGAGAATTTGCAAGTCACTGGTGCTTTCAAAATACGGGGTGCATACAATAAAATAGCGACACTTAGCGATAGCGAACGCAAACAAGGGGTGATTGCCGCTAGTGCTGGAAATCATGCGCAGGGTGTCGCGATGGCGGCACAAATATTCGGTATTCAGGCGTTGATTGTGATGCCCGAATCGACACCTTTGACTAAAATCAACGGGGTACGCTATTACGGTGCTGAGGTTATTTTGGCTGGGAGCAATTATGATGAAGCGTATGCTTATGCCTCTTGGTATGGGCGTGAACACGGGATGTTTTTTGTCCATCCTTTTGCCGACGAAGCGGTAATGGCGGGGCAGGGTACAATCGCTTTGGAGATGATCGAATCGATCGATGATCTCGATGCGGTGGTGATCCCTGTCGGCGGCGGCGGACTGATCTCGGGAATGGCATCGGCAATTAAGTCTTTGTCACCGAAAACCGAAGTGATCGGAGTAAGCGCGTTAGGTGCCCCTGCGATGAAAGAGTCGTTTGAATCTAAAAAAGCGATTGATAGCACATCGGTTCGTACCATTGCCGACGGTATTGCTGTGCGCGACACCTCTGAAATCACATTGGGGCATATTTTAGAATCCGTGGATCGTATTGTTAGTGTCGATGACGAGGAGATTGCTAATGCTATTTTGTTTTTGCTAGAGCGTCAAAAACTGGTTGTCGAGGGGGCTGGGGCTGTAGGTGTCGCGGCGGTGCTCCACGACAAATTGAGTGATCTTAAGGGAAAAAAAACCGGTATTGTCCTCAGTGGTGGCAATATGGACGTAACCCTTTTGTCGATTATTATCGAAAAAGGGTTAATCAAGTCGGGGCGAAAGATGAAGCTCACCGTGACTCTCGTGGATAAACCGGGTGCTTTGATGAAGCTGACCGAAATGCTTCAAGGATTGAATGCCAATATTGTACACATCGATTATGATCGTACCTCCACCACGCTCGCCTACGGAGATGCAAATGTTATGATCCATTTGGAGACAAAAGGGGAAGAACATCAATCCCAAATTCGGGCTCTTCTCAAAGAACACCGCTATCTCAGTAGCGAAGAGCATTAGTGAGAGTGCATGAATATTTTAAAATTATTTAATATTAAAGTACCCATACTCTTGGTGAAAGCTCTGGATGGGGGTAGATTGGGGATTATTGATGCCCAGAATGCTCTGCGCATTATCGATTTGAATTCCTACACAGTGGTCGGTGGATTTAAAAGCAGTATCGCCCATGAACGAATCGTTGGTACCCATGTCGACATTGCGGACGGAGGGGATGTGTCGATCTCGATGATCCCCAAAACGAACAAGGCAGCTGTTTTTAATGTCAAGAATAAAGAACTGTTGTATAAAGTCGGACGACACAGCGGTGAAATCGAAAGTGTCGCTTTGGATCCCAATGGCATATATTGCGTCACATGCGGACAGGATGGTAAAACGTTTGCGTGGGTACTTAAAACCGCTAGACTGGCTTTTTCGATGCCACCACATTCTGATTTCATCACGACGGTAGCATTTAGCGATAACGGTCAATGGATCGCTACTGGAAGTTATGATCGTACTATCAATCTTCTTAATATCGCCACCATGAAACATCCTTTGAAATTACGCGGTCATGCCAGTGCAGTGATGAAAATACAATTCCTCCCAAAAGCGCGTCTGCTCTCAGTTGATAAAGAGGGGGCTTTGATCGTTTGGGATATGCAAAATGGAAAAATAATCAAACGTTTATCGAAAATGAATGACGATGTAACTACAATGACGGTAAGTGCCGATAAAAAATTCGCATTCGTAGCGACGAAATTGGGGTTGGTTGGATTGTATGATCTTCATACTCTCGAGCAGGTAAAACGGAATTATATCAAAGAGTCTGAATCGATTACCTCGATGGCATTTATAGCTGATGGGTTTAGACTTGCGATCGGTACAGCCGGAGGGAATGTGCGGATCTATTCGCTGTTTGGGAATGAAGAGACCTATTTAACTATGCTACGTGAGCAACGCTACAAAGCGTTTTATGAAGCATTGAAAGATAACCCGATGCTTCTTTACTCCAAACCTTATGAAGCGGTAGAGCGGATTTGGGGAGATGTATTGGAAAAAGCGCGCCGTTATTTGGAGAAAAATGACCGTGCAAAAGCAAAGCAACTTTTCGATCTCTTTGCTGGAATTCCCCAAAAAAATGCCCTCATCAATCAAATCATGAATGCGCACGAACAATATGCCCAATTTCAAAACAACATTGAAAAAGGACGTTTTTCATTAGCTTATTCGATGGCCAAACAGTATCCAGCGCTCAAGGATTCTGAACCATATCGTAAAATGGAATTGAGATGGAAAAAACTCTTTTTGAAAGCTCAAGAGTTGATTTTAACCCCTAAAGGAGACGATAAGGCTTATCAACTTTTAGCACCGTTTCGAGGCATTTCAGACAAAACGACACTAATCCAGCAACTTTTCAATCAACGTCGTATGTACGAATACATGAAAAAAGTGATTGCCAATCGCGATTTTGTCAAGTTTTTTGAACTCATCAAAGATCATCCATTCCTTAAAGAGTTCCCAGAGCATAACGTCATCATGGATTATGGCGATAAACTCTATATCCAGGCGAATAAAGGGTATAAGAGTGGAGATTATGCTATCGCCAAAAAAGCATGTGAAATCTTGAGTGCGTTTCCCGATTATGCGACCGAAGCGCAGGAGATGGTCGATACGATTCGAATCAAACATCTCTTTTATGATGCGATCACTTCCAACAAACTAGCTAACGCATTTTCCTATCTTAGTTCCTATCCGCTGTTGTATGAGACCCCTGAAGCGCAGGTGCTGGAGCAACAATGGAATGCTTTAGTCGATCAGGCACAACGTGTTGCTGCGCGTGGTGAAGCGGTGGAGACACTGGCATTTTTCGAACCTTATTTTTCAATTGTCGATAAATTTGCAGCGATTGGTAGTGTTATGGCTCAGGCGTATTGCGCTCAGTTGGAACAGAAACTAAAACGGCAAGAGCCGTTGTCGATACTTGAACACGGCATTCGCCAATACGTGGGGATATTCGGTATTGATGAGGGGATTTACGGTATCTATAAATACATCGTCAAGCGGTACGGTTCGACTCTTGATTTGGATAATCTAAAACATGGTTCGTTGGAATCGTGGACCCCTTCGATCCGTCTAGCGGATATTTGTGCTTAATGATTGCGATTGATTTGGGATCAAATACGATCCGCTTGATCGAATTTGACGGGTGTCAATGGGGAAAAAGTTTTGAGAAGATTGTCAAAACCGCTGAGTCGCTTCATCAAAGTGGTCAAATTGGAGCATCTGCCGTACAACGAATCATCGATGCAATCGATGAGGCAAAAGGGGTGATCGATTTTTCATCCGGTGAAATCGTTGCCTACACGACAGCGGCGATGCGGTTGGCGACCAACAGCCAAGAGGTATTAGAGACAATCTACGAGAAAAGCGGAGTCCGATTTAATGTAATCGATGCTCAAACAGAGGGACGACTGACACTGAATGCCGTCCTTTATCGATTGAAGATGTTGGGCAATAGTTTTGATCCGTTTGTACTTTGTGATATTGGAGGGGGATCGACAGAGCTGATCCGATATGCACAAGGGGAAATTGAGACATTGAGTATCGATCAGGGGATTGTAACCCTCAGCGAAAGTGCCTACGATAAAGATGGGGTGTTTGTAAAAATCGATGAGTTTAAAGCGTCTATTGCTCGGCAGATGGGAGAATCGTCGTATGGATCTTTGGTGATGACCGCAGGGACACCGACAACAATTGTCGCATATCTGCTCGGGATGGATTATTTAACGTATGACCCAACAAAAATCAATGGTTATCGATTATCGCTGAATGATTGTATATGTGTCTATGATCAGCTATTGTCGATGGATGAGAGTGAGCGAACACGATTTGTCGGTGTAGGGAGAGAAAATCTCATTATCGCCGGTATCTTGATGGTGATTGCAGTTTATGAAGTTATGGGTGTTGAAGAGGCGATTGTCGTTGATGATGGTTTACGCGAGGGGATCGCTTTAGAGTATTATAAAATGAAATAGTTTTGTGAGCTGTTAAAGATTTAGGTTATAATAGAGTCAAAAAAGAGGGGGGTGGTTGTGAAATTAACAAATATTAAGCGTGTCGGTGTCCTCCTTCGCCCCTCTACCCCTGAACTTCGTGAGATGTTTTTTGAGACAAAGCGGATTTTCGAATCGCGCGGTATCGAAGTAATTATTGATAACATTAGCGGCGGCATGATAGGCACTATGGGGCAACCTTTTGAGATGATGTGCCAAAACAGCGATTTTTTGGTAACGATTGGGGGGGACGGTACGTTGATTTCAGCGGTTCGCCGTTCGTATCACTTTCAGCTCCCTGTGCTTGGGATTCATGCGGGGAAGCTTGGATTTTTAGCTGATTTGGATATCTCTGAGTTGGAGACGTTTGTCGATCAGATGCTGGTGGGAGAATTTCGGATCGATCAGCGAGCGATGTTGCAGGCGACTATTGCGACCCCCAATGGCGATACGATAATTTATGCTTTTAACGATATTGTCCTCACTCGCCCCTCGATTGCCAAAATGATTCGATTGGAAACGTTTGTTGATGGGAAAAGCTTTAATACCTACTATGGTGATGGCGTTGTTGTTTCTACGCCGACAGGCTCAACCGCTTATAACCTCTCAGCCGGAGGACCTGTGATGTTTCCTCTAGCTCAAATATTTGCGCTAACTCCAATTTGCCCCCACTCGCTCACACAACGTCCAGTCGTTCTGCCAGGGCACTTTAAAATTGAGATGAAAACACCCGACCCAAGTGCGTTGGTGATTGTCGATGGTCAGGATTTAGTCGAAATAAACGACAGCGATACGGTACATATAAAGCTTGCTAGAAGTGCAGCGCATCTGATTTATCGTAATGAATTTAACTATTTTGATGTTCTCAAAGAGAAACTAGGCTGGGGGAACTGATCAGTGATAGAGAGATTTTACGTTAAAGAGTTGTTAACGTTCAAAGAGGCGGAACTCGAATTCCATCCCGGTTTGGTTGTGTTTACTGGTCCCAGCGGTAGTGGTAAATCGATTCTGATGAGGTCGATTTTGGCTTCAGTAGGTTTGGAGAGTGTAGAAGCCCAAATCTGCGAATCATCCGTCGCATGGGAGATCGATGAAGAGAACTACGGGATTCAAAACGAATCCCCCAATATCTTCCGACACGTCAAAAAAGAGAAAACCCGCTATTTTATCAATTCTCAAAGCACCTCCAAATCCTCCATGGAGATGATTAGTAGGGCTTATCTGCGTCATTTGAGTCTCAAAGATTATAGCGATTTTGAACCCTCTGCACTGTTGGAGATGCTCGATCGGCGGATTATGGCGATTGATCCAGCTTACGTCATAGTACTCGAAGAGCATCAATCCCGTTTTCTAGAGTTTAAATCTCTTTCGGAGCAACTAAAAGCGATTGAAGATCGGGAAAAAAATATGGCCGATCTTAAAGAATTTGCCCAATTTGAGATCCAAAAAATCGATACCATTTCTCCTCGAATTGGTGAAGATGAAGAGCTTAATGCGATTAAAAAACAGCTCTCCAAAAAAGAGAAAATCGAAAAAGCGATTGCTCAGGCAAAATCGATTTTCGCCCATGAATCGGCGGTGAGTAGTGCTTTAGGACTACTCGAAGCCGACAGTTCTTTTTTTGATGATGCAATGAATGAATTGCACCATCTCTTCGAGAGTGCACAAGAGCGTTTAGAGGAGCTAGAGGAGGTATCGGTTGAATCGATACTCAACCGCATCGAGCAGATTGCGGAGCTGAAACGACGTTACGGTGGTGTGGAAGAGGCATTGGCGTATCGTGATCAAAAGCGGTTGGAATTGGAGTCGTATGAAGCGATCGAAGAGTCTAAATCCGATCTCATCCGTCAAATAGCCATGTTGAAAAAAATGTTGGATGAGAGCGCTATATTTCTCTCCTCCAAACGCCGTTCAATCCTATCGGACACTCTCGAAAAATTAAACGGGTATTTGGGGATGCTCTATTTGCGTGAAGCGACGCTCGAAATTGAAGATGCCCCTTTGGGGGAAAAGGGTTGCGATAGAGTGGTGTTGGGGCTTGAGGGAACCAAGCTCGATCGCCTCAGTTCTGGAGAATTCAACCGTCTACGTCTGGCGTTGCTCGCTTTGGGAGTTGAGACCCTCAAAAACAGTGGCGGTGTGTTGATGCTCGATGAGATCGATGCCAACTTGAGCGGTGAGGAGTCTATGAGTGTTGCCAAAGTGCTCCGCCACCTCTCGTCACGTTATCAGATTTTTGTCATCTCCCACCAGCCGCAACTTACGTCAATGGGGGAGCAGCACTTTTTGATCTACAAAGATGATGAGAGTCATGTACGCGAATTGAGCGATACTGAGAGGATTGAGGAGATCGCCCGAATTATCAGTGGCGATGCCATCAGTGATGAGGCTCGCAGATTTGCGAAAGATTTATTTGAACGTTCACAGGGAAAACAATGATTATTGATACTCACATCCATCTCGATGATGAGCGTTATCGAGACGATTTTGATGAAATGATGGAGCGTGCCCATCGAGCTGGGGTTCATGCGTTTATTATCCCAGGAGCCCATCCAGGGACGCTGGATCGCGCGGTAGAACTTGCCGAAGCATACGAGGATGTCTATTTTGCGGTTGGGGTTCATCCTTACGATTTAGAAAATTTCGAAGAAGTAGATTTTGAGTACTATGCTGCCCATCCCAAATGTGTTGCTGTCGGTGAATGCGGTTTGGATTATTTCCGTTTGGAGGGGTCTGAAGAGGAGAAATATGCCGAGAAAATTCGTCAAAAGCATGTGTTTCAAGAGCAAATCCGATTTGCCAAAAAGGTCAAAAAGCCCCTCATTGTCCATATTCGAGACGCGTCGCATGACGCCAAAACGATTCTTTTAGTAGAGGGTGCCGAGGAGGTTGGAGGAGTGCTTCACTGTTATAACGCCGATGATGAGCTTCTGTCGCTTGCGAATCAAAATTTTTATTTCGGCATTGGCGGTGTAGTAACGTTTCAAAATGGCAAAAAACTGGTCAATGTTTTACCTAAAATTCCGCATGACAAGTTGCTAATCGAGACCGATGGTCCCTATCTCACCCCCCATCCTCATCGAGGGACTAGAAATGAGCCCTCTTATACCCGCTATGTTGTCGATAAAATAGGGGAACTTTTGGGGATGGAGCGTGAAAAGCTCGAATCATTGACGACAAAGAATGCAAAAAATCTGTTTGGTTTAGGCTAGAAGAGTAGGGGATATGAAGATGTAATGGTTGGTGCTCCTTTATCTCCCTCTCTACGGCTATGAGGTCGGATTTGATCCAGCTGATCGTCAAAAAATCGAAACTCTCGCCCATTTTGATATCCCCGCAGAGCTTCAAGTCAATCAATTTGTCGATGAGCGAAGAGATTATATCAAATCGACCCGCGCTGCGATAGCGTCCTATTCAAATCCCTATCAATAAACCCTATCTTAAAAACACGTAGTTTTATACCGTAAAATCGGGTGAAACCCTACTTTCAGTCCCACAATTGTATAATTTAACATTAGAACAGATCAAAGCGAAAAACCCTTTTGCTACCCATAGTTCAAAAAATGGTGAGGAGATCAAATTTGACGATTAAAACTCTATTGATCCTTATGGCACTATTAGTAGGTGGATGTACAACAAAAACCGGTTCTTACTCCTATCAGTCGACTAGACCATCTCAAAAGTACCCATCTCAGCACTTGGCAATGAGTTCATCAACCGTCTATAAACAAAACGGCGATCTTCAAGCGACGATGCGCCCCTATACCGTGATGGGGAAAGAGTATTATCCGACGGTAGTGAGTGTCGGAGATACGTTTAGCGGGCGTGCCAGCTGGTATGGTCCTGATTTTCACGGTAAATCGACCAGCAATGGGGAGAGATACGATATGTACGCGATGACGGCAGCCCATAAAACATTGCCAATGAACACCGTCGTGCGGGTTACCAATACCGAAAATAATGCTCATACGGTTGTTCGGATCAACGATCGGGGACCTTTTGTTGAGAATCGGATTATCGATCTCTCCTATGCAGCAGCTCAAGCGATTGGTGTCGATAAAAAAGGGACGGCTCCGGTGGTGATCGAAGTGCTTGGGTTTGAACCAGGGTCGATGCGTACTATCGATATGGCAAGTTTGGCAAAAGGGTCTAAACAATCGGTGTTGAGTTCATTTTTTGTCCAAATCGGCTCATTTGAGCGGTTTGAGGGGGCAATGGCTACGAAACAAAAATACGCTTCCTACAACGGCTATTCGGCAATTATCAAGGATACAGAGTATAATAACAAACGGCTATTTCGTGTTTGGCTCGGCGGATTCAAAAGTGAAGCTGAAGCACGCGATTTCATTTCACGGAGCCATTTTGAAGGCTCATTTATCATAAGGGAATAAGATGATCCATAAAAAACGTACAACTAAAGAGACCGATATCGATTTATCACTCCATATTTCAGGGGAGGGTAAAAGCACGATTTCGACCAAAGTGGGCTTTTTGGATCATATGTTGGAGAGTTTTGCGAAACATGCACACATCGATTTAACGGTAGCGTGTGAGGGGGATATCCATATCGACGATCACCACAGTGTCGAAGATATTGGGATCGTGTTAGGTCAAGCATTACGTGAAGCGATTTATCCTATCGAAAAAGTGGAGCGTTTCGGAAGTGCTACGATTGTGATGGACGAAGCGGCGGTAACGTGTCATTTGGATTTGAGTAATCGACCGTTTTTGGTCTATGATGTCCCTGTATCTGGGAAAATCGGCTCTTTTGATACGGAGCTTGCTGAAGAGTTTTTCCGTGCGATTGTCTTTAATGCGGGGATAACGGCACACATCGTTATGGTGCGAGGGAAAAACAAACACCACATCATCGAGGCGGCATTTAAATCGCTCGCGGTTGCCCTTCGCCGTGCATTGGCACGTAATGAGCGCTCAGGTGTTCCAAGCACCAAAGGGGTTTTATGATTAAACTGTTGATTTTGGATGTTGACGGATGTATGAGCGATGGGAAAATCATCTACACCGCCGATGGATTAGAGCTCAAAAATTTCAACGTCAAAGATGGATTTGCGATCAAAGCATGGATAAAAATGGGTCATACGGCAGCGATCATAACAGGACGCAATTCGTCGATTGTAGAACATCGTGCCAAAGAGCTTGATATTACCTATCTCTATCAAGGGGTCAAAGATAAACGTGCTGTAGCGATAGAGATATGTACTGATCTAGGGATTGAACCTCATGAAGTTGCGGTGATTGGAGACGATCTAAACGACTACAATCTCCTACAATGGGCGGGACAAGCCTATACGCCACGCGATGGATCAGAATATCTCAAAAATATTGCGGAAGTGCTTGAACGACGGGGCGGCGATGCATGTGTTCGCGAAATGATCGAAAAAGTGATCCGCCGCAACGGTGAAGAAGAAAAATTTTTGGCGTTGTGGATTTAAATGTCGATGAATCTCTTTTTTATTTTGGTTTTGGGTCTTTTATTGGGGATGTTCGGTTATTTTACCCCTAAATTTTCCCATGCTAACGACGCTAAAGAGATACCGCAAATCGAGCTAAATCAGTTCAAACTTTATGAAATCTCCAAACGGGGAATCGACCATGTTTTGGAAGGAAAAAAAGGGGAGAAGTTTGAAGATCGCTATACGGTAACATCAGCAAAATTTAGCGATAATACCAAACATTTATTCCAGTCTGTTTCCTCCGATCAGGTGGAATACAAAGCCGATCGAATTAATTTAAAGCAAAACGTCCATTATGTTCGTGCAGACGGATTGGAATTTCGTTCCAGCGAGGGGATATACGATACTAAGCGCTCAGCAATTCAGACGGATGGGGCATTTGTCATTACCCAAAAAGCGCATCGAATCGACGGTGATCGTTTAACCTACGATACCGAACGTGATACAGTGTCGGCCAAACGCGTTCAAATACGTTATCAACTTAAATAGGATAGTAAGATGTTACGATTTTTAGCCATCATAGCTCCATTATTCTCTACTCTTCTTTTGGCCGAAGAGTTGAAAGTGATCTCGGATACGTTCAAAGGCGATCAGCGTAATGGGATTTCAGTATTCAATGGAAATGTCAAAGTGACCAAAGGGTATGATGAACTCAACGCCTCAAAGGTGACTATTTATACTGACAAAGAGAATAAGCCGACCAAATATCTAGCAGAGGGTGATGTGACATTTTACATCGTCACGGAAGTAGGTGAGAAATACAAAGGGAAAGCTCAGAGTGCCGTCTATCTTCCCAACGAGAGTGAATATCAGTTTTCTAAAAAAGTGGATTTGATCCGTATCGACGATTATCGTCGCATCAAAGGGGATAGAATTGTTGTAAATACGACGCAAGGACACGCTTTGGCAGAGAGTGCGAATGATGAGCCAGTCATCATGACCTTCACGATCCATGATAAAAAATCGAAAAGTGCCCCCAAATGATCGAAATTATCGATTCGGTTTTCCTTACATCGGCTCCTAACATTCAGTTGGCTCCCAAAAACGAGTACCAAAACGAAGTTGCTTTTATGGCACGCTCCAACACGGGGAAAAGCTCTTTACTCAACTCGTTGACCCAACGCAAATCGTTGGCTAAAGTATCGACTACTCCAGGAAAAACCCGTCTTATTAACTATTTTGACGTTGTGTTTGCTGACCGCCAGAGCAATGAACGGTTGTTGGCCAAATTTATCGATTTACCGGGATTTGGGTATGCTAAAGTGGCAAAATCACTCAAAACCGATTGGGAGAGCAATCTTACCAATTTTATTTTAGATAGAAAGCAAATTCGTATTTTCGTCCATCTGATCGATTGCCGTCATCCGAATCTGGAGATTGACCGTTTAGTTGCCCAGTATCTTGAAGAGATCTGCACACCCGATCAATCAATAGTGACGATTTTTACCAAGATCGACAAACTCAACCAAAAAGAGCTCTCCGAGCTCAAAAGGCGTTTTCCGGATGCACTGATGGTATCCAACTCCAAACGGCGCGGTGTCGATAAAATTGTAGAGCATATTTATCGTATTTTAAAAAGTGACTCCAATGATAACCTATAAAAAACCGACATTGCATGATATCCCTGCTATGCAGCAACTTGTTGCACCGGAGATTGAGAGCGGGGTAATTTTACCTCGGAGTAACGATGAGATCGCGACCAATATCCGCTCTTATTTTTTAGCGTTTGATGATGAAAAACCCATCGGTTTTGTAGCGCTCCATATCCACTCTCCTTTATTAGCCGAGTTGCGCTCTATGATTATCAATCAGTCGTATCGCGGACAAAATATCGGTAGTACTTTGGTTGAAATAGCGTGTGAAGAGGGGCGTAAGCTGGGGCTAAAAGAGGTCTTGGCACTCACGTATCAGCAACGTTTTTTTGAGCGGTTAGGGTTTGTTGAGATCCCTAAAGAGTCGATCCCAGAACATAAAATTTGGGCTGATTGTATAAAATGCAAACATTTTCCAGTATGCAACGAAGTATCTCTTATCAAAACATTATAAACCAACTTCTTTTAGTTGTTTTATTTGTTTTTTATATCAGTCTCAGCAGTATCTATTTGCTTCTACCGCCACTCTTGGCAATTTTGTTTTATACTTATCATAGTGCATTGAGTAAACATGATCTTTTTGGTTTGATTATTGTGTCGATAATGTTATTGATTTTTGAAGCTGAAAAGGGGTTTTGGTTTGGAAGCACGATCCTTTTTTTTACCTTTTTATCCCTCTATCTTCTCCCCAAACTCGAGCATGTTATCCAATGTCGGGTGTGCTTGGGTGCTATCATGACGGTGTTGGCGTATCTCGGATACTGGATTTTTATGAATATTGTTAATGGTGTTTTCCTCCTAATCCCCCCTCAAATCGATTGGCATATACTGCTCTATATGGCTATTGAATTCATTGTTCTAACGACGTTGGTATGAGAATAAAACTACTCCTCAGCTTTTTTGTCATTATATGGATCGGTTTGCTCGTGCGGGTTTTCCATCTTGCTGTCCAATCAAACGAATATTATGAGACCCTCTCCGAAAACAACAGTATTAAAACCGAACTTTCAGCTCCGGTTCGTGGTGAGATATTAGATCGTACGAATGAGCCTGTAGCAATCAACGAGCTAGGGTTCAAAATCGCTTTTGCACCTCATTTGACCAAAGGGAAAGATACGACAAAGCTTGATGCCGAGATCCGCTACCTCACATCTATGATCCCCTCACTCGATGGAGAGAAAATCGCTAAAATCTACAAACAGCACGATTCGTACTACAATCACGCGTTTATCGATGTCGTTGATTTTATCCCTCATGAGACGATTATCCCTCTTTATGCGTTGATGAATCTTCGTGATACAATCCGTATCTCCCCCTCCCCAAAACGGCTCTATCCCTACGGTGTGCTGGCATCTCATGTGATCGGCTATGTTGCCAAAGCCAACCAAAAAGAGATCGATGCTGATCCGACCCTACAGCTTTTGGGATATGTCGGTAAAAATGGAATTGAAAAATACTATAACAGCTATTTGCAAGGGGAAGCAGGGGAGCGGCAGATCAAAGTCAACGCCCATAACGTTGAGATCGAAGAGATTGGGCGCCGCGCAACTAAAGAGAACCGCAATCTTGTCCTCAACATCGATATGAGACTTCAAAGCTTTATCTCCCAATTGTTTGAAAAACGGGTTGGGTCGATCATCGTCATGGATGTGCACGGTGCGATCTATGCCGCCGGAAGTTATCCTGAATATGACCTCAATAAATTTGTCTCGGGGATCAGTTCAAAAGATTGGAACAAGCTTATGACAAGCGTGGATGCGCCATTTACCAACAAAATAATCAACGGTCTCTATCCTCCAGGATCTACGGTCAAAACTGGGATGGGGCTTATCTATGTTACTTCCGGTATGTTAAATGAACATTCGAGCGTCCAGTGCAGTGGTTCGATGAAGCTCGGAAACCGTGCTTTTCGCTGCTGGAGAGGGACGGGACACGGCACTACGAATCTCTCCAAAGCGATTATCCAAAGTTGTGATGACTATTTTTACAAAGGCTCTTTGAAGGTGGGAATAGAGCGGATGAGTACCAATCTGATCCGTATGGGGCTTGGTAAAAAAACGGGGATCGATCTACCCAACGAGTTTATCGGTACCGTACCGAGCCGAACCTGGAAACGAAAAAAATTCAACAAACCGTGGTATAAGGGGGAAACGCTCAATACCTCGATCGGGCAGGGGGATTTCTTGGTCACTCCGATGCAGATGGCACAATTTACCGCCCTCATGGCAACAGGGAGATTACCGATTCCACATGTGGCAAAATTAATTGGAAACAACCCCAATACTCCCACACCTCTTGATGTCTTGACGCAAGCAGAAAAAGAGAAGCTCCCCATCATCCAAGATGCGATGAGAGGGGTTTGTAACGATCCTAGAGGGACGGCAAAAGCGTTTGTCCACACGCGATTTCCGATTGCAGGTAAAACTGGTACGGCACAAACCACCGCAATAGCCCAAAATATCAAACAACGCCAAAATGAGCACTCAATGGACTATTTTAGTCGTTCACATGCATGGTTTACCACCTACGGTCCTGCCGAAAATCCTCAATTCGTAGTTACGGCGTTGGTGGAGCACGGAGGTCACGGAGGGGAAGCGACAGGGGGGATTGTATCATCGATCTATAATAAACTCGATGAGTTGGGATATATTAAAAACTGACCTTGCACACTTGATGACATCAGTGACAAAAAGGCTCGTTTCTGCCATATCCGAAAGATATGGCTAGCTTTATGGGGTTGTATGGATATTTGTCCCTGATGCTTTGCTGGCTATGAACGTAAAGTGGGTAGCATCAGTTAAAAATGGGTATACAGAAAAGTGTGTTGAATTTGTAAATCGACACTAATGTGCAAAAATGGATTTTCGTGTTGACTTTCTTTTTTTTGAAGTTGATCAAAATAGAAGATGGAGTGTTGATGTCTCAAATTAAATCGAAAGAGAGTTAGGGATCTTGCTGAAGTTTATACAAACGAGCGTGAAGTTAATGCCATGCTTGATTTGATCCCCATTAATAAGCCTGACGATATTATCACCTATAAGTATCTTGAGCCTGCTTGTGGGAACGGAAACTTTCTTATTGAAATCCTTGAAGTTTTATCTATTCAAAGGGATATCTACTATAATGTACCCATTTGTTGCTGTTTCAATTTCTATTTTTATAACTTATTTACCTAACTTTTATATTTTCTATCACTGCCAAAAAAAATTCTTTAGACCAAAGTTCAATCTCTCTCATATCTTTTATAAAAGGTTGAACATCATTTTTTGCTTTTTCTACATCCAGACTGTCTATCCTTTGTAAAAGTAGCTCTTTTACAGTTTGCTTGTTAAGTTCACTTGGGATTTGTATATTGTTTTCTTCTAAATATCTACAACTTTGAGAGAGCCTTGCTTTTAGATGAATAGAATCAAGTTCAACATCATTTGCGATATACCAAACCAAATCATACCAATCTCTTCCCTTTGGTCTGCTACTCCATGCACGACACAAAATAGCATGTATTTTACCTGCATAAAGTGATGGTAAAGTGAAAGCATTTATTGAAAATGGTCTTGGTGTTAGTCGTATAACATTTGATGTTTCAAACTCTAATGGTGGATTTGTATCAACTTCTAGTTTTATTTTTACCGCTTGGTCTTCTTCGTAAGGTTTTAGGTTAAACTCTGGATTATTTTCAAGAAGTGAAAAATCTAAGTCTTCTGAGAATCTTGGAAGATTGTGAAGTATTCTAAGAGCAGTACCACCGTAAAAAGCAGCACGTTTAAAAAAACCTGCATCATAAAGTCCTAGCAACACTATCTCTTGTAAAATCTCTCTTAAAGCATCATAACTACTATTGGAGTTTGTCAAATCATATTTTTCTAACATTTTTATAAGTGCCGGATGAATCATAGTTTACCTTTTTCTACTAATTGTGCTAATGTTTTTAAATTTTTAGATCTGTAAGCGGTTGCAATTTCTTTTATAAGATGGCTATCGAGTGGCTTTGTAATATCTAATCGTAAATCATATTTGAGATATTCAAGCATTGCAGTTTGAGTAAGTGTGCCTATGCCTCTATCATATCGTATCTTGTCGCATAAAGCTTTTTCAGGTGTTGCGATAAATCTTCCACCCTCTACAATATCATAAATCCAATCAACACCTAAAGGATAAGCCTTTAAAGGTATTTTTTTATAACTAAATCTTCCAATTGATGTTTCAAAAAGTTTTTCATTTTTACTTGTAGCTGATGTTATTTCGCTTACTCTTTCGGGTATCATCCCATAGTAACTTAACGCATAATCAAAAGATACATACGATGGTGTATAAAGTGTGTTTGCAACACTGATTAAATCAATTGGTCTTGTAAGATACGCTTTTGAAAAAGTGTAAAAACCTTTTTTGAGTCTTACGAGTTCACCACTTTTTACAAGATTTGAGATTTTATCATTGACATTACTCACTGATTTTTCAAGTAAAGAATAAAGCATTTCATGAGAAAATATCGACAACGGTAAGGCATTTCTTAATTCTATTGTTTTCATAAAAATTATTATACTATAAAATCAATAATATTATATATATAATCCAATTATTCAATATTAAATATTGATATAAGGCCACCTCTAAAAACCACCACCACCTATCCAATCTAAAACCACGATTTGGGTAAAATTCATAATACATACATCACCATCAAGGTTTAGAAAATGGCAGGATTATTTGATTTGGAATATCATGAAAAGAAAATCAAAGAGTACCAACCA
>JACXUF010000223.1 GCA_014764105.1 Sulfuricurvum sp.
TATCAGTTAGTAGCTATGTACAGCCAAAAGATACCCGCGAGGTGATTGATATCAAAAAGCTTAATGCCAAACTAAAGACAACCGTTGCTAAAATCGACCAGTTGCGTAAAGAGATTGATGCTATTGTGGCTGAATTAGAGGGAGATCGATAATGAGCCGGATCGATGAACTCATTGCTGAGCTTTGCCCGAATGGGGTGGAGTTCAAAGCGCTTGGGGATGTGATCAACTTGGAAAAAGGCCAACAGCTAAATAAAGAATTACTAACCGAGAACGGACTTTACCCCGCATACAACGGGGGAATCTCTTATTCTGGATTCACAGACAGATTTAATTACACCGAGAATAAAACCATAATAAGCCAAGGAGGCGCGTCTGCGGGATTTGTAAATTTCGTAACGTCAAAGTTCTACGCCAATGCGCACTGTTATGTTGTACTACCAAATACCGAAGTTGTTGTGAATCGGTATGTTTATCATTTTTTGAAACTAAATCAGGAAAGTTTAACCGGCAAACAGCACGGCGCTGGCATACCAGCATTGCGGGCGGGTGAGATTTTAGAGATCAAAATCCCCATCCCCCCGCTCGAAATTCAAAAAGAAATCGTGAAAATTTTGGACACTTTCACAGAGCTGGAGGCAGAGCTGGAGGCAGAGCTGGAGGCGCGAAAAAAGCAGTATGAGTATTATCGTGATGAGTTGCTGACCTTTGGGGAGGGGGTGGAGTTCAAAACGCTCGGCGACATCGTACGTATCAAAAACGGCAAGGATCACAAGTCACTTGATGACGGCGATTATCCGGTTTATGGGTCGGGTGGAATCATGCGTTACGCCAATGCTTATGCCTATGACAAACCTTCAGTCTTGATTCCACGAAAAGGCTCACTTGGCAATGTGTTCTATGTAGATGTCCCGTTTTGGAACGTGGACACGATTTTCTACACGGAGATCGATGAACGTCAAATGCTGCCGAAATTCCTCTATTTCTTCCTGACCACTGTCGCGCTCGGAGAAATGAACCAAGCGGGTGGCGTCCCAAGCCAGACGCAATCCGTCTTGAACAAGTTGAGGATTCCCATCCCACCCC
>JACXUF010000077.1 GCA_014764105.1 Sulfuricurvum sp.
GGGGGGTAGCAGAGCGTATGAAAATTTTGCTTTTTAACGATAACCCAGTTGTTCGCAAGCTGGTAGCTCTCAGTGCACAAAAAACAAAAGATGAACTGAGTGTTGTGTGGTCGCTCGATGAGATTAGCGAGAGTGATTATGATCTATTGATTATCGATGATGCGATGTACAGCGATGAACTTTTTTTATCGCTCAAAGAGGCTATCACCTATAAAAACACCCTTTTGATAGCAACACGGGGTCAGCCAGTCCCTTCAGGGTTTGATACTATTATCCATAAACCGTTTCTTCCGACCGATTTGGTGGATATGTTTGTTCAAATCGAGAAGAAGATAGCATCATCGGTCCAAGAGAGCGCTCCAAGCTCTGTATCTGTTCCTAAAGAGGCAGAGGAGCCGATTTATTCAATCAATCTCGAAGAGACATTGCCTGAACTTTCTAGTGATGAAGATGGATCAAATCTTAAAGATGCAGAGTCTTTTGATTTGGATGCTTTGGAAGACGAAATTGATTTGGGTGGCGATGATTTGGATTTGGATGGATTCGGTACCGTCAAAGAGGAGGCTCCTCAAACCGCTATTCTTGATCAAGAAGATGTGCAGGAGGTTCAAAGCCTCCTCGATGATGCCGATAGTGACGATTGGAATCCAGAAAAAGAGATTGTAGTGAGTCCCATTGACGAATCGTTTGATTTAAAAGAGGGTGGATCGGATGATATGAGCAAGATGAATGAATCGCCAGATGAGATCGATTTTGCTGAATTGCTTGATGAGGCAAAAAAAGATGAATCGGATGATGAAGAGCTAGAGCTTCCTGCATTTGAGAAAAAAGAAGTATTAGATGAAGGGGAGTTTGATTTCGATGATGAACCGACTTTGCAATCAAGTGATGATATTTTGGACGAAGTTTTCACATTGGATGAGAGTTTGGGCAATAAATCAGAGTTTGACATGGTCGACGATACGTTGATGGACAAAGAAGATCTCGGTGATTTGGAATCACAAATCAAAGATGCTATGAATAATCTAGCCCCAGAAACACTGGAGAACGAGTTAGAACTTGGAGATTTGAATCTTAGTGTTGATGACTCGTTGTTAGAGGGGTTGGAGCTTTCTGATGTCGAAGATGATGAGATGGATAGTGCAGAAGTGGATCCGTTTGATTTACTCGACGAGAAAGAGTTGAAACGGGCTATCGGTGAAGAGGTTGAAGATGAGAACGAAGAAGCGGAAGCGGTGTTTGAACCATTTGAGGAGGAGGGGGAGAGTGTGTCTGCTCCTGCAGAGTGCATTGAGACCAAAGCATCATCTCATGCTGAAGGGGTAGAGGCACTCCAAGCGTTACTCAAAGCACTCTCAAACGAAGAGGTTGTAAAATCGCTTAAAGGGCTTAACATCAGTATTAATATCAATTTCGGAAATGATGCATGAGCCATAATAGTGGAGCCATACTCGTTTTGTCCGGTCCAAGCGGAGCTGGTAAAAGTTCACTGATCTCTAAAATTGTTGATCATATAGGGCCTACCTATTTTTCGATTTCGACAACGACAAGAGCGATGCGAGTGGGAGAAGTTAATGGTGTCCACTACCATTTTGTGAGTGTTGAAGAGTTCAAGCGTGAGATCGAAGAGGAGATGTTTTTGGAGTATGCCGTGGTTCACGGTAACTATTACGGAACCTCTTTGGGTCCTGTGAAAAAGGCACTCAAAGAGGGAAAGCTCGTTATTTTTGATATCGACGTTCAAGGGCATGACGCCGTACAAAATCGTTTTGGGGATATTACGACGTCGGTTTTCATCACCACACCGACATTGGGGGAGCTGAAACATCGATTGCATAACCGTCTCACCGATTCACAAGATGTTATTAATAACCGTATTGAGATGGCAAAACGGGAAGTGCAGCGGATCAGCGAGTACGATTTTCTCGTGGTCAATGATAATTTCGATGAAGCGGCGGAAATTTTGATATCGATCGCCAAAGCGGCACGGATGAAAATACCGACGTTACAAATCAACGAATTTATTCAAACATGGGAAACATCGTAACCACTTTCCTTTTGTGTATTGATTGAAATACGTTATACTTCTCCACTTAATTTTTTATAGAAGGAACTCTCATTATGAGCATGCCAAGCGGAACTGAATTATTATTGATCTTTGGGATTGTTATTTTGCTTTTTGGTGCGAAAAAAATTCCTGATTTAGCTAAAGGGATTGGTCAAGGTATCCGTAATTTCAAAAAAGAGATGAAAGAGGAGGAGCCAGTAGCAACCAGTACGCCAAGTGAAGCTCCAAAGCAAGTGGACGCAACTACTACAACTACAGTCGAAGCTCCCAAAACGACTACACAAGCGTAAGCCTTGAAACAGCGAGTTAGTGCGCTGTTGCGCGATAAGTTCAATTGTGATGTTATTCTCGAAAAACCTAAAGATCGCTCTTTTGGTCATTTCGCTACTCCGATCGCTTTTTCTTTAGCTAAAGAGTTCCGTAAATCACCAACGGCAATTGCCGAAGAGATTGCCACCTCATTCAACGATCATGAGATGTTCGGTGCGGTTGAATCGGTCAAAGGATACATCAATTTTCGCCTCTCTGAGTCGTTTTTGGATGAGTACGCTTCATGGGCGTTGAGTCACGGTGAACAATTTGGAAGAGGTGATAAAAAAGGGACAATTCTCCTTGAATTCGTCAGTGCAAACCCAACGGGACCGCTTCATATCGGGCATGCGCGTGGTGCGGTATACGGTGATACGATGCTCCGCCTCGGTCGCCATTTGGGATACGATATCACGGCAGAGTATTACGTCAACGATGCGGGGAATCAAATCGATTTGCTCGGGGTTTCTTTGCAACTCGAAGGGCGTAGTGCTTTGTTGGGCGATAGTGTCGAATGGCCGGAGAAATACTATCGCGGCGAGTATCTCAGCGATTTAGCCCGTGAGGTAGTAGAGCGTTTTGGCGAGGAGGCATTGCGCGATGAGAGCCGCCAAAAAGAGCTGGCGCTGTGGGCGAAAGATAAGATTTTGGCTCTGATCATCGACGATCTTAAGGCGATCAATATCAAATTTGATACCTTTGTCAGCGAAGCGTCATTGTATGATGAATGGGATCGCGTCATGGCAAAAATGGGGGATGGGATTTACGTCAACGAAGGTAAAACTTTTATCCGATCCTCTGAACTCGGCGATGATCACGATCGTGTTGTGGTGCGTGAAGATGGTCGGCCAACCTATCTCGCGGGAGATATTATCTACCATAACCAGAAGTTTGAACGAGGATTCGAGGATTATATCAATATTTGGGGAGCCGATCACCATGGCTACATTGCCCGTGTAAAAGCGGCAATCACCTATTTGGGATATGATGCATCCAAACTTGAAGTGCTTCTATCGCAAATGGTCAGCTTGCTCAAAGATGGTGAGCCGTTCAAAATGTCCAAACGTGCTGGCACGGTTATTCAAATGAGTGATGTTGTCGAAGAGATCGGTTCGGATGCGCTCCGCTTTATGTTCGCCTCCAAAAAATGCGATACGGCGCTCGAATTTGACATTGAAGAACTCAAACGTCAAGACAGCTCCAATCCTATTTATTACATACAGTATGCCCATGCACGGATTCAAACCCTTGTTGCAAAAAGCGAAAAAAGCATTAATGAGATCATGGCTTCTCATTTGTACGGTTTAAGTGCGGATGCGGATGGATTGTTGTTTGAGGCACTCTTGTTGCCAGAAATTATCGACGATGCGTTTGAATCGCGACAAGTGCAAAAACTCCCCGACTATTTGAAAGTTCTTGCGGGACGTTTGCATAAATTCTACTACGATAACCGTATCATTGGAAGCGAAGATGAAGCTAAATTGCTCAAACTCCTCCTCGTTGTCGCCCTCTCAATCAAAACAGGACTCTCTCTTTTGGGTATTCAAGCCAAAGATCAGATGTAACCATCCCGCTTTTGTTGTAGACCACGCTAGCTACTAAAGCACTGAAGATTGCCCTTCTGGGGTAGAGTTTTTACCCTAGCAATCTCCCAATCGTTTGTCGAAGCGTATCGTGCTGGTGACTCATCGCAATTTGCGCTAAATTGAGTTTTGTAGTGCTTTGCTGGTATTCACTGATCACTTTTGCCAAATCGGTATCGGCTATTTGGTTTTTTGCTGTAACGGTAGAGCTGATTTGGGTCAGTAGGTTATCTGAGGCACTCACCATCTCGGTGATGGTTGAACCGATTTGGGATGAAGCTTGGGCTAGTGAATCACGATACGCTTGAATCGCATCTTGATTGTCGATTGAGAGAGATTGAGGTGAAAGTTCAGGCAATGAACCATTGATGGAGCTTTCTCCAGTTGAAATCGTCATATCATTTCCAAACAGCGCTTTGCCGTTAAAGGTAGAACCGTCAATGCTTTGCTGCATCGATTCGACGGTACGGTTGAACTCACTTTGAAGCTCTTGTTTTTGGGCAGAGTTGAGCGATGCACTGTTGTAGCGGACGCTTAGATCACTCAACTTTTCGGTTTGTCCGTTGAGTGAATTGAGGGTACCCCCTGCGATTTGCATCATCGATACACCATCGTTTACATTCATCAACCCCTGTGACATAGCGGAAATATGATTTTGGAGCATATCCGCAATAGAGTGTGAGGCAGCATTTTGCATCCTAAGTTCAGCGGCGGCAACTATTTTGTCGAGCGTCTTACCCTTTTTGGAACTTTCAGCATTGAGACTTGGGAGTGAATAGCTTTGATCGTTGATCTTCATAATAGACTCCTTGATCCTTTATTGCAGTAGAGTAACACCGATAGCTTTAAGGTTTAATAAGGGCTAAGCTATAATTTTGCAATAGAATTTTTATGAGGTATGATGATGATCAAAGTAGCGGCAATCCAAATGCAGATGAGTGAGGATAGACAATCAAATATCCTCAAAGCCGAATCGATGGTACGTGAAGCGGCACAAAGCGGTGCCAATATTATCTTGATCCCTGAACTGTTCGAAGGGTATTACTTTTGCAAAGATATGGATGCAAAGTATTTTGAGTGGGCGCAACCGCTCGAAAACAATCCTCTTATTGGTCATTTTAGTGCATTGGCAAAAGAGTTGGGCGTTGTGTTGCCGATCAGCTACTTCGAGCGGGACGGGGAGCACTATTATAACTCACTTGTGATGATCGATTCTGACGGTACTGTGATGGAAAATTACCGTAAAACGCACATCCCTGATGGTCCGGGGTATGAAGAGAAATTTTATTTTGAGCCAGGGGACACGGGGTTTAAAGTGTGGAAAACTGCGTTTGGCAATATTGGTGTTGGTATCTGCTGGGATCAGTGGTTTCCCGAAACGGCACGTACCCTTACCCTCATGGGGGCGGATATGATTTTCTATCCGACGGCGATCGGATCTGAGCCGGAGATCGGGGTTGATTCGGCGTCACATTGGCAGCGAGTACAGATGGGGCACTCTGCGGCGAATATCATCCCCGTGATTGCCGCCAATCGCATAGGTGAAGAGGTAGGGGAGAGCTGCACCATAACCTTTTATGGTTCTTCGTTTATCACCGATCATACAGGGGAGAAGGTGGCAGAAGCCTCGCGTGACAAAGAGGAGATCCTCTATGGTGAATTTGATCCTGTAGCGATTCGCGAACATCGTCACTACTGGGGACTCATCCGCGACCGACGACCGGAGTGCTATGGAGAGATTATTAACTGACCTTACGCACTTGATGAAATCAAGGGCAAAAGGGGCAGTTTTCTGCCATATCCGAAAGATATGGCAAGCTTTATGGGGTTGTAGGGAGATTTGTCACTG
>JACXUF010000078.1 GCA_014764105.1 Sulfuricurvum sp.
GAGGGACAATCCCCGTTTGTCATTAGTACGGACAAAGGAAAAATCAGTGCCAAAAAGGTTGTTGTTGCAACCGGAGGAGTGAGTTACAAAGAGCTTGGTGCGAGTGACATTGGTCTGAAGATCGCCCAAAACTACGGGATTAAAACGGTACCATTTTCTCCCGCACTGGTCGGATTGACGTTGCAGCCCAAAGAGTTTTGGATGAAAGAGCTTAGCGGGATCAGCTGTAGAGCCCGTATCGATGTGGCAGGGAAAACGTTGGATGAAGATTTGCTTTTCACTCACAAAGGGATCAGCGGTTTAGTCGTTCTCTCAGCGTCACTCTATTGGCATCGAGGCGAGATTGTGATCAATTTTGCCCCTGATGTTGATCTGGGCAGAGTCAAAAATGAGAAAAAGAGCATTTCGACGGCAATCCCTCTCCCCAAGCGGTTTTTGAAAGCTTTTTTGAAAGCGGTGGAATTAGAAGATAAAGCGTGCAACCGTTTGAACTCGCAAGAATGGGAAAAGCTTTTACGTATTCAAAACTACGCAATGGCACCATCGGGGACATTTGGTCTCTCCAAAGCTGAAGCGTGTCGAGGTGGTGTAGCGTGCGAGGAGATTGATCCTCTGAGTATGGAAAGCACCAAAATCGATGGGCTCTATTTTATTGGCGAGACAGTAGATGTGACGGGAGAACTGGGGGGATACAACTTCCAGTGGGCGTTTAGCAGTGCCGTCGTTGCGGCTAAAGCGATCCACTCAACCGCTTTTAAACCAAACTGAGTACAATATGCCCTAGGGGTTGTAGGGAGATTTGTCCCTGTTACTTTACGGGCTATGAACGTAAAGTGTGTAACATTAGTCAATAAATTAGAGGAGTACAAATGATCCTTCTTGCCGGACCGTGTGTCATCGAGAGCGAAGAGTCGATTTTTAAAATTGCCAAAAGCCTAGAGCGTTACCACAATGACTCGCGCTTTGATTTTTATTTTAAATCGAGTTTTGACAAAGCCAATCGCACGTCACTCGATAGCTATCGCGGACCGGGGATCGAAGAGGGGCTTCGGATATTGCAAAAGGTCACTCAAAAACATGGTGTTTTGTTGTGCGAACGGGGTTCCTCATTCGGATACGGCAATCTCGTCGTCGATATGCGCTCCCTTGTCATCATGCGCGAATACGCTCCGGTAATTTTCGATGCGACTCACTCGGTTCAGATGCCTGGGACTGGGACGGGCAAAACGGGTGGTGATAGCTCAATGGTTCCTCATCTCGCTCGTGCTGCCGCCGCTGTTGGTGTGGATGGATTTTTCTTTGAAACACATTTTGATCCGATCTGCGCTTTGAGTGACGGACCGAATATGCTAAAATTAGAACAACTTGAAGCACTTAGCGAGACACTGTTAAAGCTTGATACACTAAAAGGAAATGGAAGATGAATTTGATTGAAGGTAAACTCCGGGTTATTCCGGGTAAAAAAATTGCTATCGTAAGTACTCGTTGGAACCATTTTGTCGTAGATCGTTTGGTGGAAGGGGCTAAAGATGCGTTTGCCCGTCACGGTGGAGATGATGCCGATTTGACCCACGTGTTAGCTCCTGGAGCCTTTGAATTGCCGATGGTGATCGAGCAGTTACTAAGTAGCGGTAAATACGATGCAGTATGTGCGCTTGGTGCGGTGATTCGCGGGTCAACTCCCCACTTTGATTATGTATCGGCTGAAGCTACCAAAGGGATTGCGACGGTGAGTTTGAAACACAAAAAACCGGTCTCTTTTGGATTGCTCACTACCGATACCATCGAGCAGGCGATCGAGCGTGCAGGGACGAAAGCAGGAAACAAAGGGTTTGAAGCGATGAGTGTTGTGATCGAATTGTTGGATCTATACGAAAATCTATAAGCGAATAAGGAATTTAATGGCAACCCGACATCAAGCTCGTATGGCAGTAGTAAGTCTTTTGTATGCCTACGATTTAGGTAATCAGAGTATCGCCAATTTCAGCGATGAGATCCTAGAAGAGAAAAAGATTCGTAACAAACAACGCGATTTTGCCCTTGATCTGTTTAAAGGGGTGACTGAACAGCTCGAAAAAATCGATGAAGCAATTATCAAACATCTCAAAGATTGGGATTTTGACCGTTTGGGGTCGATCGAGCGCGCAACGCTCCGTTTGGGAGCATATGAGATCATGTTTGGAGAACTCGATTCTGCCGTTATCATCAACGAAGCGATTGAAGTGGCCAAAGCATTCGGATCTGAACAATCGCCGAAGTTTATCAACGGTGTTCTAGACGCCATTTCAAAAGAGAAATAATTCTCATGCGTCTCACTAAAGAACAAGCATTAGAACTGATTCGTCATGCCTCTCTAAAAGAGCTTGGAAAGATGGCTACGGCTCGCAAAAAAGAGCTCCATCCTGATGGGATAACCACCTTTATCGTGGATCGCAATATCAACTATACCAACGTTTGTTGGGTCGATTGCAAATTTTGCGCATTTTACCGACACGGCAAAGACGATGATGCCTATGTTCTCACTTTTGAAGAGATCGACCAAAAAATCGATGAACTCTTGGAGATCGGCGGAACACAGATTTTGTTTCAAGGGGGAGTCCACCCCAAACTTAAAATCGAGTGGTACGAAGATCTGGTAGAGCATATCCATACCAAATATCCCACCATCACTATTCATGGTTTCTCCTCTATCGAACTTGATTTTATCGCTAAAGTCTCCCATATTTCGATCCAAGAGTGTCTATCGCGTCTCAAAGCCAAAGGATTGGCTTCCATTCCGGGCGCAGGTGCAGAGATTTTGAGTGATCGGGTTCGGGACATTATTGCTCCAAAAAAAATGGATTCGCTCGATTGGATCGATGTTCACCGTCAAGCACATAAGCTGGGGATCATGTCAACCGCGACAATGATGTACGGTACAGTCGAGACCGATGAAGAGATTATTGAACACTGGGATTTGATCCGTAATCTCCAAGATGAAACACACGGCTTTCGAGCCTTTATCATGTGGTCATTTCAGGGTCAAAATACCCAGTTGATGATCGAGCATCCTGAGATTGAGAAACAATCTTCCAATCGCTATCTGCGTCTTTTGGCAGTTGCCCGTCTCTATTTGGATAATTTCCCCAATATTCAAAGCTCATGGGTTACCCAAGGACCATATATCGGTCAAATGGCACTGTTATTTGGAGCCAACGATTTGGGTTCAACGATGATGGAAGAGAATGTCGTTCGTAGCGCAGGGGCATGTTTTCGGATGGCGAAAGAGGAGATGATCCGTCTGATTCGTGATGCCGGTGAAATACCTGCCATTCGAAATACTGCATACGAAATTTTAGAAGAATTTCGATGATGCGTCTAAGGAGTAAAGCCCCTTTGGGCTACGTTAACACGGAGTTCTCTTCGGCAGAGAGTTCATGCGCAGTATGCCGCGTTTTAAAATTCTTTTTAATTTTGTTATTTACAGGGCACGCACTTATGGCAAGTACATTGGATTTTGTAGAGGTTCACGGGGTAAAAGTCCCTTTTATATTTGAGGAAGATAAGCGTCTACCGCTCCTTTCAATGCAGCTGATTTTTACCCACAGCGGCAGTATTGATGAGGGAAAACACTACGGATTGGCCCGTTTAAGTGCCAAAATGCTTAACGAGGGCTCCTTAAAACGGGGTGCAGTTGGTTTTGCTGATGCACTCGATGCGCGGGCGATTCAGCTTAGTGCAACGGCAGGAAATGAGACATTTGTGATCGAGCTTGGGAGTCTCAAAGAGGAGTTTGATACGGGTCTCTCATTGCTCGGTGAACAACTTCGCGAACCGAATTTCACGAATAAAACGCTCGATAAAGTCAAAACAATGGCACTCAGTGACATCGCCCGCAAAGGGGCCGATTTTGATACGGTAGCCTCCGATGAGCTCAAAGCGGTATTGTTTGAGGGAACTCCGATGGCGGCTCCCAACATCGGAACCAATGAGAGTATCAAAGCGATCAAGCTCAGTGATGTAGAAAATTTCAAAAAAGAGCATTTGGTCCTCTCCAATGCTTTGATTGTTATGGGCGGTGATATATCGATGAGTGAAGCAAAAGCAAAAGTTAAAACTCTCTTAAATGCTTTGGATGTGGGACATAGGGGGAAAGAGCGTCATTATGACCCACGAAAAATTCCTAAAGAATCGATTCTAAAACGTCCACAGACGGAACAGGCGTATCTTTATTTCGGTGCACCGTTTGAGATGAAAGAGGGAGATCCTGAGTTTTATAAAGCTCGAGTGGCGATGTTTATACTAGGGAGTAGCGGATTTGGAAGTCGTTTAATGGAAGAGATTCGTGTCAAACGGGGTCTTGCATATTCGGCGTACTCTCGGCTAAGTGTTTCCAAAACCAATACCTATTTCAGCGGTTATTTGCAGACGAAGATTGAATCTCAAGAAGAAGCAAAAAAAACAGTGGTCGAAGTGATTGATTTGTTTGTCCGCAAGGGTGTAACACAAAGCGAACTCGATCAAGCCAGAAAATTTTTACTCGGTTCTGAACCATTGCGAGTGGAAACCCTCTCTCAACGTTTGGGTCGGACGTTTAGCGAATATTATCAAGGAAAACCGCTCGGACATTCGCTTCAAGAGCTCGAACTTATTCGCACATTGACTTTGGATGAAGTGAACGATTTTATCAAACGCCACGGCGAAATCCGCAATCTTAGCTATGCTATCGTTACCAAGTGAGGATGGTGAGAAGTTTCACCGTTTGGGGATTGGTAGTATTACCGCCCTCTCACTGATTATCCCACATTCATTTGAAGATCGTCGTCTCAGTCGTGAACTGCTTCATAATGCACCTTGTGTTATCGATGCGACGGTTAAACACGTTATGCGAACCCCCAAAACCCTCAAAATTACTCTCTTTGCCCATAATCTTGATTGTACCATTGAAGGGGTAATCTTTTATCCTAAACCCTATGTGATCCACCAATTTTCTCGTGGAGAGAGAGCCTTCTATAGTGGAAAAGCGCAGTGGGAAATGGGTAAATGGACAATGGTGCATCCGATGAAAATCGGTACTGTAGGTCAGTTGGTGCCGATCTATAAAACACCGCTTCGAGCTGATGTTATGCGCCGTTTGGTGGAAAAAAATATTACCGTTGAAAACTTAATAGTTGACGGACTCCCCGAAGCGATAGCGAGAGAACTTTACAGTATCCATTTTCCGCAACTTCCAAAACCCATGAATGAGTCACAACTTCATGCCCTAAAATTTGGTGAATTTTTTGAGTACATGCGCCGTCTCCGACTCAAACGGCGTTACCATACAACCTCGTACCGCGCTTCTGGGGATGTGAAACAATGGATGAAAACACTCCCTTTTACCCTTACGAGCGATCAACAAAACGCAATTGCTGAGATCGAGAGTGATCTACGTGGAGAATACGCATCGCGCCGAATGATTGTGGGAGATGTAGGATCGGGGAAAACGATGGTGATTTTAGCCTCGGTCGTTTTGATGCAACCATACCGCTCGATCCTGATGGCACCGACGACGATCCTTGCCGCACAACTCTATGAGGAAGCCCAAAAGTTTCTCCCCCATCTGCAAATCGCTCTTGTGACCAATGCAACAAAAAAAACTCCATTGGAGGGGTATGATTTTATTATTGGAACCCATGCTTTATTGCATCGACCTCTTCCTGAGGCGGGGCTGGTGATGGTTGATGAACAACACCGTTTCGGAACGGCTCAACGCCATGCACTCTCTAAGCTCACCAAAAACGATACCCCTCCACATTACCTCCAATTCTCCGCAACTCCGATCCCGCGCACTCAGGCGATGATCGATTCGGCGTATATCGATGTAAGCTTGATTGTCCAAACTCCGTTTACCAAAAATATCGATACCCGTATTATTGGTAAAAGGGACTTTGTGAGGTTGTTAGAGCATATTCGATCTGAGATTATGCAGCATCATCAGATATTGATTGTCTATCCCCTTGTTGAACAAAGCAAGACAATAAACTATCAAAGCATCGATGAAGCACGGGGCTATTGGGAAAAAAATTTTGAGCATGTGTATGTAACGCACGGTAAGGACAAGGAGAAAGAGGCTGTTTTGATGGCATTTCGAGAGGGTGGAAATATATTGTTAGCCACGACGGTAGTTGAGGTAGGGATTTCACTCCCCCGTCTCTCGACGGTCGTCATCGTCGGAGCGGAGAGGTTGGGACTCTCAACACTTCATCAACTGCGCGGACGGGTGAGCCGGAGAGGATTGCAGGGGTATTGCTATCTCTACACCCATAAAAGCGGCAAGAACGAACGTCTGGAGTTGTTTAGCGCTTGTATGAGTGGATTTGAGATCGCGGCATTGGATTTAAAATTCCGCTCCAGCGGTGATCTATTAGAGGGGAGTATCCAAAGCGGAAAAAAATTCCGCTTTGCGGATATTGCCGAAGATGAGAAAATAGTGAGTGAAGTGAAAAATTGGTTGGATAAACATTGAGTTTTTTTCTTTAACTGATGTTACCCACTTTACGTTCATAACCCGTAAAGCATCAGGGACAAATCTCCCTACAACCCCCTAAAGCTTGCCATATCTTTTTGATATGGCAGAAAACTCCCCTTTTGC
>JACXUF010000009.1 GCA_014764105.1 Sulfuricurvum sp.
ACCCTTGGGAGGAGAGACGGTCGAATAGGTATGGATCGGATGGGGTGTGCAGATCCACTCAATCCGAGTGATGTTCTGAAGGAGGCGTACATGCGACGCGTACGCTTGGATCGCAACGAGGGAAAAATAGTTTCTCCCAAAACCGCGTGGTGGACGCATCGCAACCCTCCTTTTTTGGGGCATTATAGCTAAAATGGTTTTAGGATTCAATCCATCGATTGGCAAAGTAATCGTTTTTCGTCAAAAATAGAGCATGAAATCCATTTTTTCATATTCCAAGTACAAGCAGCCATAATAAGATTAATGTGAATTCCCATATAAGTGTGGGACTGTGGCATAAAGTGACCGAGAAAAAGAGGGGGAAATCCCGCCGAAGCGGGAAGAAGAATAAAGGAGAATTACCCTTTGACTTTCGCTTCGATCGTCGCAACAACAGATGGATCTTCGAGGGTAGAGATATCTTGAGTAATCGCTTCCCCTTTTGCAATCGAGCGAAGGATACGGCGCATAATTTTCCCTGAACGGGTTTTTGGCAAACCTGGAACAAAAACGATATCATCGCACAATGCGATGTTGCCGATCTCTTTTTGGATCACTTTGTTGATCTCTTTGGCCATCTCCATCTCTTCACCGAGAGTGTCGTCGCTTTTGAGAACGATGTAAGCAAAGATCCCCTCACCTTTAATCTCGTGCGGTTTACCGACAACCGCCACTTCGGCAACGTTCGGATGTTTTTTACAAGCTGATTCAACTTCAGCCGTCCCCATACGGTGACCCGATACATTGATAACATCATCTGTACGTCCCGTAATTGTGATGTAGCCATCTTCATCGTAGTTAGCGCCGTCACCCGTGAAGTAAACCGGAGTGCCCTCTTTTTTAACGTCGCCGAAATACGATTTCACGAAACGCTCAGAGTCTCCCCAAATATTGCGGATCATGGACGGCCATGCACGGGTGATACACATGTAACCGCTCTCCCCTTTACCTACTGTTTTACCTGTTTTGGGATCGATGATTTCGCCCATGATACCTGGAAGCGGCAAAGTGGCGCATGCTGGTTTGATTGGTGTCGCACCCGGCAACGGAGAGACGACGTGACCACCTGTCTCGGTTTGCCAGTAAGTATCGACGATCGCGCATTTGCTATTACCGACCACTTCGTAGTACCATTTCCATGCTGGTGGATCAATCGGCTCACCGACCGTTCCGAGTACTTTAAGGGAGCTAAGATCATATTTAGTCGGCTCATCGGCACCCATTTTGTGAAGAACACGGATCGCGGTCGGAGCGGTATAGAATTGGTTGATTTTGTACTCTTCAACCATTTTCCACGGACGTCCCGCATCCGGATACGTTGGTACCCCTTCGAACATAACGGTCGTCGCCCCCATCGCAAGCGGTCCATAAACAATGTAGGTATGCCCAGTGATCCATCCAATATCGGCTGTACACCAGTAGGTGTCATTTTCCTTGACATCAAATACCCACTCCATCGTCATTTGCGCCCAAAGAATATACCCTGCGGTATTGTGCTGAACCCCTTTTGGTTTACCCGTAGAACCTGAAGTGTAGAGGAGGAACATCGGATCTTCCGAATCCATCGGCTCAGAAGCACATATTGGAGATTGATCTTTGATCAATTCGTTGTACGAATAATCGCGTCCTGTGACCCAAGTGATATCTTCACCGTTACGCTCAACCACGAGAACTTTTTTGACACATTCACATCCGTGACTTAGAGCATCATCAACCACCGGTTTGAGCATGTACGGTTTATCTTTACGATATGCACCATCTGCGGTAATCACCACTTTTGCTTCGGCATCGATGATACGATCACGAAGAGCTTCGGCTGAGAATCCACCAAATACGATAGAGTGGATCGCGCCGATACGAGCACACGCCAGCATCGCATATGCCGCTTCGAGGATCATCGGCATATAGATAACAACACGATCCCCTTTTTGAACACCAAACTCATTTTTGAGCAAATTCGCCATACGATTGACATTATAGTAAAGTTCGAGGTAGGTTACCACTTGCTTGTCACCGCGATCACCTTCAAAAATGATCGCTGCTTTATTTTTACGGCTATCCAAGTGGCGATCAATACATTGATGGGCAACGTTTAGTTTCCCCCCCTCGAACCATTTGACGAAAGGGATATTGCTCTCATCCAGAACATTCGTATACGGCTCGAACCAATCAATTTTTTCATTGGCGAAGTGCCCCCAGAACCCTTCATAGTCCTCTTTTGCCCATGTTTGCAAATCGTTGTATTCGCACATATTTTTAATACGTGCATTTTTAGCAAATTCGCGGTTTGGTTGAAAAGTTGGTTTCACAATATCACTCATAATTAAAGCTCCTTGTGTTTAGTTTAACTTTGTGTGCGTGTTGTATTATAATGCCCCTAAAATATCAAACAACTTCGATCCAGCTTTTATTTCCAAAAAGTTGACATACATTTTAGGAGAAAAATATAAGTCGCAAAAAAGGATAAGTTTTTAGCAATCTTTCGTCAATCGACGTCGACAGCTTCACTTCAAATGTTCGACATATTCCCGCCTTTGACATCCCGTTATTCAATGTATCCAAAATATCCATACCCTAAGTCAAAGATTTAAATCCGACACCTTTTCTCCCCGTTGGTTAAGATTACTCCATTATAATGTCGAAAATTCTATTGAGGATTCACATATGTTCGGACGTAAAGAACTTAAAAATTACAATGCTACAGCTGAAGAGCTCGCCTCTTTTCAATGGGCTAAAATGACCACTTCAAAAGGGGTTATGTGGCTCAAACTCTACAATGACGAAACCCCCAATACCGTTGCGAACTTTGCCGCTCTTGTCAACGACGGTTTCTATAACGGCCTTAACTTCCATCGCGTAATCCCAGGATTCATGGCACAAGGGGGATGTCCTCACGGTACTGGTACTGGTGGACCGGGATGGGCAATTCCGTGCGAAACGGCTCTTAATCGCCACCGCCACGTCAAAGGAACCTTGTCCATGGCACACGCAGGACCCAATACGGGGGGAAGCCAATTCTTCATCTGTTTTGTAAGCTGCCCGCACCTTGACGGCGTTCACACGGTATTCGGAGGTATCGAAGCAGATGATACTGAATCAATGGCGGTGCTGGATTCGATTGCTATGCGCGACACGATTGAAAAAGTTGAAATTTTGGCTGAGAAAAACTAACCTATGCTCGTCCACATTTGTTGTAGCGTCGATTCCCACTTCTTTATCGAAAAGCTACAACAAGAATACCCCGACGAAAAACTCATCGGGTTCTTCTATGACCCTAATATCCACCCCTACAGCGAATATCAACTCCGTCTTTTAGATGTTGAACGCAGCTGTCAAAAACTGGGAATTGAGCTGATCGAAGGCCCCTATGATTTTGAAAACTGGATGGATGCCGTCCGAGGATTGGAAAACGAACCCGAAAAAGGGGCGCGCTGCGAAGTATGCTTTGACAAACGGTTTGAAGTGAGTGCCCATAAAGCACTCGAACTGGGTGAACGGACAATGACCACCACCCTCCTCGTTAGCCCCAAAAAATCTCAAGAGCAGCTTATCCGAAGCGGAGAAGTGTTTGAAGCGTCTCACGGAGTCAAATTTATCGCATTTGATTATCGCAAAAACAACGGAACCGCCGATCAGGGACGGGTTGCCAAAGAACAACAGCTCTACCGTCAAGATTATTGCGGATGCCTCTTTGGTCTAACCATGCAACGCAATCAACAACATCGACTAATGGATGAGATGTTCTCACCCATCACACACCAAATTCTCCCTGCCTCCATCGAAGAGAGGCTACAGCTCTATACCCGCCGTAATGAGCTAGAAGATTCAAAGACACCATACCGTATATTCAAAGAGCGATTTTACAACTACCGCCTTCTTCGTGGTTTGGTAAAAGTTGCTGGAAGTGTGATCCCCTCTTATCCCATCTTTTATTCGACAATTAACCGCACCTCCACCGATGGGAAAATCGATTTTGAACTTAACGGACAGTTTTTCCTCAACCGCGAAGAGGTACGGTTTATCACACTTGATACATTCAATACACTCACTGCGTTATCGTATAATAGTACCCAAGAATTAATGTTTAATGCACCAAGTGTTGAAACTGAAATTGCGTTGCGAACACTCCTTACCGACAATCCGTTCAGTACATCCGCAATTATTGTTGTGGATACAATTCCGACTGAGAAAATCTCTCTTGTGCTTGAGACAAAAACATATGAAGATACGAGAGAAAAACTCATTAGCATTAATTAACAAAATTTAGGGTAAAATTGGGCGATTTTTTACCCAAGGTGTTAGCAAGCATGATAGATGTCGTTCAAATTCAAAAAATTTTACCTCACCGTTTTCCATTTCTTCTCGTCGATCGTGTAACGAACATTACCCCAAACGAGTCGCTCATCGGTTACAAAAATGTCACCATCGGCGAGCAAATTTTCGAAGGACATTTTCCGGGTCACCCAATCTATCCAGGTGTTATGATTTTAGAGGGGATGGCACAAGCTGGCGGCATCCTCGCATTCCAAAGTATGAATATGACCGAAGAGGAAGCAGCACACAAAGTGGTCTATTTTATGAGTATCGATGGCGCAAAATTTCGTGCTCCAGTCCGCCCTGGTGATCGTTTAGAGTACCGTATGAGCGTTATCAAACATAAGGGTACAATTTGGGTTTTAGAGGGCAAAGCGTATGTTGATAATATCCTCGTCAGTGAAGCTGAACTCAAAGCCATGATCGTCGACAAATAAGCGAGAGAGTATGAGCAACATATCTCCTTTGGCATTTATCGAAGAGGGTGCGATTATCGGCGAAGATGTTGAAATCGGACCGTTTTGCTTTATCTCGGGTAAAGCAAAAATCGGCCGGGGCACTAAAATCGCCGCAAGCGCCTGCATTTACGGCAATACAACTATCGGTGAAAATAATGAAATTTTCTCCCATGCCGTTTTAGGTTCTATTCCGCAGGATTTGAAATATGCTGGAGAAGAGGTTGAACTCATCATCGGCAATCGTAACAAAATCCGCGAATTCACCCTCTTTAACCCAGGCACTGCTGGCGGTGGAGGGAAAACCGTAGTTGGCAATGACAATCTTTTCATGGGATATGTTCATTTGGGGCATGATGTGATCATTGGAAACAACTGTATCTTAGCCAATGCCGCAACCTTAGCAGGACATGTCGAAATGGGCAATTATGCCGTTATAGGCGGCATGACCCCTATCCATCAGTTTGTTAAAATCGGAGATTATGCGATGATTGCCGGAGCTTCAGCGCTCTCTCAAGATATCCCGCCCTATTGCTTAGCAGAGGGGAACCGCGCGGTACTCCGCGGGCTCAATCTCAACGGGCTACGCCGCCATATTGAGCGAAGTGACATTGATGCACTCCGCTTAGCTTATCGTGAACTTTTCGAATCGGGAAAACCGCTTCAAGAACAGGCTTCCACACTTTTGGAGAGCACATCTAGCGACTATGTCAAAAATCTTTGCACCTTTATCATCAACACCAAACGGGGAATACCGTATGAAAGGAATCAATCATGATTCACCGCCATTGCAGCTTTTGTGGCGCAACAGAAAGCGATCACAACCCACTCATAGCCGGAAACAATGTCTATATTTGTAAAAACTGTGTCTTCTCAGCCTATAAAATCATGTTTGGTGATTCTGACAGTGAGAGCGAAACGGCACATGAACATAAAGGGGCAGAACTTCTCACCCCAAAAGAACTCAATAACTTCTTAGGTCAGTATATCATTGGGCAGACCAAAGCGCGTAAACTGCTCTCGGTTGCCGTATATAACCACTATAAGCGTATTTTCAAACATACACTAGTAGACGATGAAACCGAAATTGCCAAATCAAACGTACTTTTGATTGGTCCTACCGGAAGCGGCAAAACATTGATGGCACAAACCATTGCACGCGTTTTAGATGTCCCTATTGCCATTGCCGATGCTACCAGCCTCACAGAAGCTGGATACGTTGGTGAGGATGTAGAAAACATCCTCACCAAACTCCTCCAAGCGGCAAACGGCGATGTCGAGCGGGCGCAACAAGGAATTGTCTTTATCGATGAAATCGATAAAATCTCCCGCATGTCTGAAAACCGCTCCATCACCCGTGACGTATCGGGAGAAGGGGTACAGCAAGCACTCCTCAAAATCATCGAAGGAGCCGTGGTAAATATCCCTCCAAAAGGGGGACGAAAACACCCCAACCAAGATTTTATCCAAATCGATACCTCCGGTATCTTATTCATCTGTGGCGGTGCCTTTGATGGACTCGGGCAAATTTTGGAGCGTAAAAAAGGGAAAAATGTTATGGGATTTGGTCACGAGAAACATTCAACCGCCGATATCGATGACAGTTTTGAAAACGTCGAACCCGATGATTTGGTAAGCTATGGGTTAATTCCCGAACTTATCGGACGTTTACCGGTCATTGCATCCCTTAACAAAATCACCGAAGAGGAGATGGTGCGTATTCTCACTGAGCCTAAAAACTCGCTGGTCAAACAATACGTTAAACTTTTCGCGATTGATGATGTCGAACTCTCTTTTGACCAAGAGGCTTTGAATGCGATTGCCACTAAAGCCCTTGCGCGCAAAACCGGAGCACGAGGACTCCGCTCCATCCTAGAAGAGATCATGGGTGATATCATGTATGAACTACCTGAATACAGCGGCTACGAAGTGATCATCACCAAAGATGTCGTCGAAGAGAATGCTCAACCTATTTATCTTAAAAAATCGAATCAAAAAAGTGCTTAGGAGCATTAATGCTATTTAACAAACTTATCGGAATGTTCTCAAACGATCTCTCTATCGATTTGGGAACGGCAAATACCATAGTCATCTCCAAAGGGAAAGGGATTGTTATCAACGAACCTTCCGTTGTAGCCGTTAAAACCGAAAAATACGGCCAGCAGCGTGTCCTTGCAGTAGGTCGCGAAGCCAAAGAGATGGTGGGGAAAACGCCGGGAAATATCAAAGCTATCCGCCCGATGCGTGATGGGGTTATTGCCGATTTTGATATGACCGAGAAAATGATCCGTAAATTTATCGAAAAAGCGCATGGGCGAAGTTCTCTCATCAGTCCGCGTATTATCATCTGCATCCCTTATGGATTGACACAAGTTGAGCGTAAGGCGGTACGTGAATCGGCGATGAGTGCTGGGGCGCGCGAAGTGTATCTAATCGATGAGCCAATGGCAGCCGCAATCGGTGCTGGAATCGATATTCGTGAGCCCAAAGGAAATATCGTAGTCGATATCGGAGGGGGAACCACTGAAATTGGTGTTATCTCACTCGGAGGGCTCGTACTTTGCCGCTCTATCCGTGTTGCAGGAGATAAAATTGACCGCGCCATTATGGATTACATCAAACGAAAATACAACCTTTTGATTGGTGAACGGATTGCAGAAGATATCAAAATCAATATTGGTACTGCAATGCCATTGGCACAAGAGCTTAAAATGATCATCAATGGACGCGACCAAGTAGAGGGGCTTCTTGCCTCTATCGAACTCACCAGCGAAGATGCACGTGAAGCGATGCGTGATCCGCTCAAAGAGATTCTCGAAACGATCCGCGATGTTCTAGAAAACATGCCTCCTGATCTTGCTGGTGATATCGTTAACAACGGTGTAATCCTTACTGGCGGAGGAGCTTTGATTCGCCAACTCGATAAATATATCTCAGAAATTATCAAAATTCCAGTTTACGTTGCCGATGAGCCACTGCTATGTGTTGCACGCGGAACAGGACGCGCCCTAGAAGAGATCGATCAGCTCCACGAACTTTTTGATAATGAATAAAAACTCTCTGCTTATCGGTGGGCTACTCGCTCTTGCGGTGGGCGGAGCTCTCTATTTTACCAATCTTCTCCAATCGCCTATTATTTATCTAAACCTCTCTCTTAAAATAGCATATAAAAATACCCTCGAATCGATTCAAAATGGTATCGACGAGCATTTCCGACAACAAGCTACGATTATCGATTTACGCCGGAAAAACCAATTTTATGAACAAGAGCTTCTTAACCTCCACCAAGTTGCCGATGAATATCAAAAATTACTGATTGAACACAATAGCTCATTTCAAACATCACCCTCTACACGCCTCATCCGTACTATTTCATACGTCCGTTTCGGTGATCCACATCGTGTGTGGGTCGAAATGGATCATTTTGATCCAACCAAAGTCTACGGACTTTTGTATCGCGGATACGCCGCTGGAATTGTCGTTTCAAAAGATAAACGCCCAATGGCACTTCTTAACGGTGATCTCAAAAGTTCCTATGCCGTCAATGTGGGGGCATCGATGGCACCGGGAATCGTTCGTGGGAATAACAAACGCCAACTTATCGTCGAGTTTATCCCCACGTGGATCCCTATCTCTGTCGGAGACGAAGTCCTCACTTCGGGATTAGATCAGATTTTTATGGCTGGATTAAAGGTTGGGAAAGTAATCTCGATCACCAAAGCCAGCGGATACCAAAGTGCAATTATCGAACCCTATTTTTATGGCAAAAATCCCGCCTACTTCCACGTTATTACTCACATAAGATAGTTCATCTATTGTGAACGAAAAAGGAATCAAAATCCATTTGTCCACGCTAATCGCTATGACGCTGAATCGTCCCTTTTTGAGGCAGAATTTTCTTGATTCAACACCCCATTTTGAGTAGTTGTAATCCGATTTTAAGTGCTCCTCGTTTACAATAATAAAATTTTTATTGACAGGGGTCTCAATGCCAAAACGCGAAGATATCAAAACGATTTTACTCATTGGATCAGGCCCGATCGTCATCGGTCAAGCATGTGAATTTGACTATTCTGGAACACAAGCTGTCAAAACGCTCAAAGAACTTGGTTACCGCGTAGTTTTGATCAACTCGAACCCGGCAACCATTATGACCGACCCCGAATTTGCCGACCGCACCTACATCGAACCGATCAAACCTGAAATCATTGCCGAAATCATCAAAAAAGAGAACGTTGATGCGATTCTTCCTACAATGGGGGGACAAACAGCTCTAAATGCTGCCATGAAAATGTTTGAAGCGGGAATGCTTGAGGGGGTCGAGTTCCTTGGAGCCAATCCAAACGCGATCAAAAAAGGGGAAGATCGCCAAGCGTTTAAAGAGGCGATGATCAAAATCGGTATGGACTTACCGATCTCCCGCTATGCTTACAACATGGATGAAGCGATGGCTGCAGCTGAAGCGATCGGTTTTCCGATTATCATTCGTGCTTCATATACCCTTGCAGGAGGGGGAAGTGGTGTCGCTTACAACATCGACGAATTCAAACTTCTCGCCCAACGGGGACTTGACGAGTCTCCGATCAGCGAAATTTTGATCGAAGAGTCACTCCTTGGTTGGAAAGAGTACGAAATGGAAGTTATCCGTGACAAAGCGGACAACTGTATCATCGTCTGTTCGATCGAAAACTTTGATCCGATGGGTGTCCATACCGGAGATTCAATCACAGTCGCCCCTGCCCTCACCCTTACTGACAAAGAATACCAACGGATGCGAGACGCATCGTTTGCGATTCTCCGCGAAATCGGTGTCGATACTGGCGGATCGAACGTACAGTTCTCCGTCAATCCTAAAACAGGACGTATGATCGTTATCGAGATGAATCCACGTGTATCCCGCTCATCTGCCCTTGCCTCCAAAGCGACGGGATATCCGATCGCCAAAGTGGCTACGTTACTCGCGGTCGGTTTTACCCTCGATGAGATCACCAACGACATTACCGGCACCCCTGCGGCGTTCGAGCCTGTCATTGACTATATCGTCACCAAGGTACCGCGCTTTACGTTCGAGAAATTCCCAGAAGCTGAATCAACCCTCACCACCAGTATGAAATCGGTCGGTGAAGCAATGGCGATCGGGCGAACATTCAAAGAGTCGATTCAAAAAGCCCTCTGCTCGTTGGAGACAGGGCTAAGCGGTTTTGATCCAATGAAAGGGGATATTGAGTTTATCAAACACGAAATCCGTCGTCCGAATGCGGAGCGTATCCTCTATATTGGACAAGGGTTCCGTATGGGCCTAAGCAAAGAGGAGATTTTTGAACTCTCCAAAATCGATCCGTGGTTCTTGACACAAATCGAAGAGATCATCTCCCAAGAGTCTACCATTACAACGGCTACCTTGAGCAACGAAGAACAACTTCGCCGCCTCAAAACCGAAGGATTCTCTGATAAAATGATCGCTAAATTGATCTCTCAAAATGGTGGAAGCGCCAAAGAAATCGATGTTTACAATGCCCGTAAAGCTCTCTCGATTGCATTTGAGTACAACGAAGTTGATACCTGTGCGGCAGAATTCGGTTCTCTCACTCCGTATTTATATTCAACAACCAACATCACTCGCCTTGGGCTTCAAGCGCCGCGCCAAAGTGATAAGAAAAAAGTAATGATCCTCGGAGGTGGACCAAACCGTATCGGTCAGGGGATCGAGTTTGATTACTGCTGTGTTCATGCGTCATTCGCCCTCAAAGAGATGGGGATTGAGACGATTATGGTCAACTGCAACCCTGAAACCGTCTCTACTGACTACGACACCTCTGATGTCCTCTATTTCGAGCCGATCGATTTCGAACATGTCAGAGCGATCGTTGAGTCCGAGCAACCCGATGGAATCATCGTCCATTTCGGAGGACAAACACCTCTTAAACTCGCCAACGCTCTTAGCGCTATCGGTGCCAAAATCGCCGGAACATCTGCGGAAGTAATCGATATGGCGGAAAACCGCGAGAAGTTCTCGGCATTCGTCGTTAAAGAAGGGCTTAAACAGCCTGAAAATGGTATCGCCATGACCGAAGATCAAGCCTATCAAGTCGCAGAGCGTTTGGGATACCCTGTTTTGGTGCGTCCGTCTTACGTTCTCGGCGGACGGGCAATGCGTATCGTCTACAACGAGGCAGAACTTCGCACCTACATGAACGAAGCAGTATCGGTGAGCAACGATTCTCCTGTTTTGGTCGATAAATTCCTCGATCAAGCAGTAGAGCTCGATGTCGACGCAATCAGTGACGGAACCGAAGTCTATATCGGTTCGGTGATGCAGCACATCGAAGAGGCTGGGATCCATTCGGGAGACAGTGCATGTTCACTCCCGCCGGTAAGTCTCAGTGCAGAGCTTCAAACGCAAGTGGAGCAACAAACAAAAAAAATCGCCCTCGGTCTTGGGGTTATCGGATTGCTCAATATCCAATACGCGATCTATCAAAACGAAGTGTACCTCATCGAAGTGAATCCACGCGCATCCCGTACCGTACCGTTCGTCTCCAAAGCGACGGGTATCCCCTTGGCAAAAGTTGCTACCCGCGTCATGATGGGGGATAAACTCCGAGATGCGCTCAGTTTTTACGATAACTACACTATCGTAATGGAAGCGGATGGATTACTCAAACCGCGTATTAAAGGACACATAGCGATCAAAGAGGCGGTTTTCCCGTTCAACAAACTCTATGGCGCTGATTTGGTGCTCTCTCCTGAGATGAAATCGACGGGAGAAGTTATGGGGATCAGCCAAAACTTCGGTGTCAGCTTCGCCAAAAGCCAACTCGCAGCGGGGAACAAAATCCCGACATCTGGAACCTGCTTCCTCTCGTTTATCGAGATGGACAAAATTCATGCACCTCAAATTGCCAAAGGGCTCCATGATCAAGGGTTCAAGCTGGTTGCAACCCGCGGAACCCAAAAAGTAATCGAGGCTTCGGGCATTCCGTGCGAAGAGGTACTCAAAATTTCTGAGGGACGCCCGAACATCGAAGATATGATGAAAAATGGCGACATCTCTTTGGCCATCAACACTTCCGACAACAACACATCCAAAAAAGATGCCGAGCAAATCCGCCAAATCGTATTGCGTATGGGTATCCCCTATTTCACGACCCTCAGCGCTGCCCGTGCCGCGATTGAAGCGATGGGTCATATGAGTGATGAGACTTGGATGGAACCTCATGCCATCCAAGATTATCTCATCTCCTAAAAAAATGGATCGTATCATTCTCACTCAAACCGATACCACCGTCGGATTTCTCTCCCAAGACGCTCAGCGCTTGGAAAAGATCAAGCTACGCCCCAATAACAAACCTTTTCTTAAAGTCTACGCCGATTTACACTCTCTTTGGCATAACTTGCGTATCCCTATACATCATCGACGACGCCTTCGCCATGCTCACAAAACGACATTTATTGTCAAAAATCAGGCGTTTCGACTCGTCCGAGATGGAGAGCACTCTCGCCTTATCAAACGCTATGGATGGTTCTATTCCACCTCTGCCAACGAAAGTGGAAAACATTATGATCCGGATTTTTGCAAAAGCGTCTCAGACTGGATCATCGAAGACGCACGAGGGCTTTATGAGTCATCATCATCCAAAATCTATACCCTTCAACATACACGTTTGCGGAGAACACGATGATCAAAGCTCTGCAAGCCTTTTTGACCGGTCTATTTTTTACCTTTTTGTTTGATTTTTCACTATTCTTGGGACTAAAGCTCCATTACATAGATGCACACGGAATCAAACTCTTTTTCAATCCGTTTTTTGCTGACAATCAAAACGTCATTGTATTGCTTGCTCTAACCATTTTTATCGGATGGATCACAATGTATCAGCGAAGCATCAAAACAGCCATAATCGTTTTGTCTTTGTTTGCCCTTATCAGCGCCTCCGCATTGATTCCTCAAATCGGCTCCAAATTCGGAGATGCCCTTTTTCGAAAAGGCAATCAACAAATCACCATAGCGCCCCACACCTATCGAGGGGATATTCTCTATATTGACCGCCAAAAACTCTATTTTTTTGATACCGATTTACAACGGCTCATTACACTACCAAAGGAGAAAAAATGAAACATATTATGAATGCCAATACCCTATATTTAGGAACCATAGGTGTTGCCGTGATGGCAACATTGAGTGGATGTCAAAGTGCTCCCGAGGGAGAGGGTGCAACAGCTGAACAGAGCGAAGCTCAAAACAAATTTTTGGTTGTCGAACAACTCACGAACGGAAAATATGTCATTGTCGAAGAGATGCCGACTTCAGGTCCTAGCCGCGCCATTATTCGTGAGATGGATGAAAACGGTACTGTTCATGAACGTGTTCTCACCGAAGCGGAGATGAAAGAACTCGCCGACCAAGAGTACAAAAAAATGGAGGCGGGACAATCGGAACTCAATGCCGAACCTCAAGGTGAGGGGATGGGTCTTGCGGGGACAATCCTAGCCGCTGCTGGGGGAGCATTGCTGGGGAATATGATCGGAAATGCGTTGATGAACAACAAAAACGTCCAAAGACACCAAGACATGTCCAACCGTTCGGCCTATCACCGCTCTTCATCACCGACTTCATCATCATCGACATCCAATACCCAGAAAAAAAGCTATTTCGGCAACAGTGCCACATCCAGCACTAGATCTAGCAGCAGTTTTGGAGGGTAAATCATGGTAACTCTCCAAAAAATCACCCCAATCGACGATCGCTCACTGGAGCAAATCGGATTCCAATGGCATACCGATAATGATGAGAGTAAATATGTCGCTGATGAATTGGTCATAATCAGCGATGAGGAAGCCGAAGCGTACTACGAAGCGGTCAATGAGCTATACGACATGTACGCCGAGGCGGCACAATACGTCATCGACAACAACCTCTTTTTTGATTTGGGGATCCCTTTTAATCTCATCGATGCAATCAAAAAGAGCTGGGAAAACGATGTTCACTGGCACCTCTACGGTCGATTCGATCTCGCAGGGGGAGTGGATGGCAAACCGATCAAGCTAATCGAATTCAACGCCGATACCCCAACAGCACTCTTCGAAACCGCCATTTTACAATGGGCGTTACTCAAACATAATCGCCTTGATGAAGAGCGTCAATTTAACAACGTCTACCAAGCGATCAGCGATAACTTTAAACGGCTCGTCACGTTGTTTGACGATCCAGAACTTTTTGAGAAATATTACGACGGATGGAAAATTCTCTTTAGCTCCATCAGCGGCAATATCGAAGAGGAACAAACCGTGCGCCTATTGCAACAAATGGCGATTGATGCTGGATTTGTAACTGGATTCGAACCTCTCGGCGGGGTAAAATTCGACGATGATGGAATTTATAATGCTCACGAAGAGCCCTATGAGTATTGGTTCAAACTCTACCCATGGGAAGATATCGCGATTGAAGAGTCCGAGCTAGCAACACAACTTTCCACAATCATGAGCAACAAAAAAGCGATAATTCTCAACCCAGCCTACACACTGCTATTCCAATCCAAAGGGATGATGAAGATCCTTTGCGATCTTTTTCCCAACTCGCCGTATCTTCTTAAAACCTCATTTGAGCCACTAAAAGGGGTTCCATACGTCGAAAAACGGATGTTTGGACGCGAAGGGGCGAATGTTCGCATCTTGGACGCATCAGGGAGTGTCACCGAGTCCAACGACGGTCCTTATGGCAATTTTAAACCGATCTATCAAGAATATGTTGAATTTCCACGTGATGCAGCGGGCAATAGCTATCAAGCAGGGGTGTTTTTCGCCTACGAAGCATGCGGTTTGGGCTTCCGTCGCGGTGGGAAGATTTTGAACAATATGTCCAAATTTGTGGGACACATCCTACAATGATGGTATGTATCTGCCAAAACGTCATGTTTGATGAGATTGTCGAGGCTATGAGAGAGCTCGGCAACGATCCTGAAGCTATCCGTAAGTATACTGATGCCGGACGAGGATGTTCGGAGTGTTTAAAGAGTGGATGCAGCGATGTCGATCTCCCCTTCCCCGATGCCCTCAAAGCGGCAGAGACGGTTTTAAATCGCTCCTAATCTCTCCCTTCCGTCACCTCACCTCCTTTTGGTTCATCTTTGCCTGCAATGCATTAGAGATATTCATCAACGCAAAGGTGACAATAAAAATCATTAATCCAGGGAAAAAGCTCACCCACCACGCAATATCAATCACCTCTTTACCACCACTTAGGATACTTCCCCAACTCATCTGAGGTGCAGTGATTCCGAGTCCCAAAAAAGAGAGACCAGATTCGGCCAAAATCGCCCCCCCTACTCCGAACGTAAAACTCACCAATACAATCGGAGCCAAAAGGGGAGCATAGTATTTGAGGATGATTTTAAGTGGATGCACTTTGCCGATATGGAGTATCCGGATAAATGGTTTTGAGGCGATCGCGAAACTCTCGGATCGAATGAGACGTGCTGTCCCCATCCATCCTGTCAGTGAAATAATAAGGATCAACACCCATATCGAGGCATTAACATAACTCACAAGTGTCAAGAGTAAAAAGAGGGTGGGAAAGGTTAAAAATAGGTCGACAACAACAATAAATACTTTATCAAATCCACCTCGTAAAAGGGTGGCGCTTACTCCATATAACAGTCCAATCAACGCAGAGATCAATGCGCTGACAAATCCGATGATGAGCGATACCTGTCCCCCCTCCATCATCCGTGCCGCCAAATCTCGACCCAAACGATCGGTTCCAAACCAATGTTCACCTGATGGTGGGAGTAAAATTGCGTTTGAATCTAGATAAAATGGATCGATTGTATACAAAAAAGGGGCAAAAAAGGAGAAAAAAACTACCCCCATCAGAGCAGTTGTGCTTTTAATGGGCATTATTGTTTGATACCCAACAATGTTGTCATCATCTGATCGATCGTGGTGATAATCTTCGCCGCTGCCCCATACGAGGTTTGATAGCGGATCAGATTAGCAAGCTCTTCATCGATACTCACTTTGGAGACCGAATCATATTCTTGCTTTACCGCATTGTATTGCGCTGTGATCGATTCGTTTGTCAAAATAGCAGAATTCGTTTTTGTCCCCACTTTGGTTACCAATCGGTCAAAATAACCATAGAGGGTATCGTTTGACGTATCGGTGCCATTTTTAAACATGACAGACGCAAATTGAAGTTCAACCATATCGAGTGCCGTCTTGTTGTCACCATCAGAGGGAGATTTAAATCCGCGAATTTGCGTCGGATCATTTTTTAAATCGTTATTCAAGTCGATCGTTTTAGCATCATCCCCGTCAAAAAAACGGTTAACCCCTGTCGCTCCAGCAAAATTTGTCCCATTATCTTCAATCGCAAAGGTATAGCCTTGCGATGAGTACTGTGATTTGAGATTGATTTGAAACGTATTGGAAGCAAACCCAGCGATCAACATATCATCAATATCGTTTAAACCATTATTATCGTTATTATCATCGAAATTCTTCGTTGTTGAATCAATTTGCCCCACAATACTATTGGTACTTAATGGAGAGTCTTGCATAACGGTTGTGTCGTTGATCGTTATCGTCCGTCTTGCTACCTCTTTGCCATCGATATCATAAACGATTAAATCAAAAGTTCCAGCTTTTATATTCTCATCCGCATTTAACAATGCATCATTTGATGAAACGCTCAACACATTGGAACGCATTGCAGAAGTTGCACTTTGAGCATAAATGTTATTGGTCGACTCAATCATGCTACGAGCGAACGTATCGAGGCTGTTGATAGTCTCCTGCAAAAATCCATCTTCAAATTCTCCATTTGAGCCGATAATTGAGCCTCGAAGTTCTAGAAGTGCCCCTACTTTTCCCCCTGTAATATGTGATGAAAACGGAATACGAACACCATCTTGACGCTCATAATAGAGGTCATTATAGCCATTTTGGTTCCTTGTGTTATCGACGCCAATAGGGTGGAAACTTATACCATCAACAAGGTTAAATCCACCTACTTGAATCGTATAGCTTCCATCTTCAATCGCAATATTGCTGTCAATAACATTGCGGCTCTCTATTTGACCCACTAGCACTTTTGATCCAATCATTTTTGAGAGGGTCATTTCTAGGTGGTTTCTTTGGTCTCTTAGATCATTGGCATTGTTTGCACCACCCACTTCTTCCTCATTAATGGAACGATTGAGTCCTGCAATTTGCTCAGCAATTCGGTTCACTTCATCGATATTGACTTTGAGCTGATCGTTGAGTGAGCTTTGAAGTCCAGCAATTTGAGAGCGGGTTTCTTTGATATGTTGTGAAAGGGTCTGCGCCTGTTGTGCCAGTGCCACTTTTAATGCGCTATTGCTAGGATTATTCGCCAGCGATTGCCACATATCAAAATAGGTTTGCATATCACTTTTAATCCCGATATCATCGATTTCTGGAAAATAGGTTGATAACTCTTCGAGATTTTTTTTGAGCATATCCGAATACTCTTTGTTTTGAGAGGAGGTGGTATAGCGATCATATACAAATTTATCAAATACACGGGCGATTTCAGTGATTTGCACCCCATTTCCCCGTTGACCGGGGTCAATACTGATTGGATATGCTGCAACCCCAACAACTCGCTGACGCGTATACCCCTCAGTCTCTGCATTGGAAATATTGTGACCTGTCGTATCAATCCCTATTTGAGCCGCATTTAAACCGCTATATCCAATGTGCAATGCATTAAAAATCGATGCCATGTTACGCCCGCACTTCCAAAAATGATGCTTCAGAAGAGGCCATTTTTTGGTACCCATCCATGTGCGTCGGAACCACTCGCTCTAACAGTGCATTGTAAAACGAGCCAACACTTAAAACCATTTTTGCATATTGTTGATTCACCTCTCGAAGCGTTGAGAGATGTGCTTTAAGACGATCGAGTTGCTGATGTTGTTCGTTATCCAAGAGTTCCGAGAGAGAAGTTCCCGGATGTTGCGTCATCAATTTGGAAATTTCACGATCGATCATCGCTTTTTTGTGCTCAAAGCTTTTAATTTTCTCTTCTTTGATGGCGAGACGATCAAATTGGGGATTGTGCTTTGCCTCTTTGATATCTTTGATATCTTCTTGTGATAGAGAGATAAGTGAATCGAGGTCTTTGATAGCACTTTGTAATTGATACAACAACATCATAAACTCCTAAAATAATTAGATTAGTTCTTGAGCGATCCGCTTGGCTAACGTTTCGATATCGACACGGTATTCGCCTCTCTCGATCGAGGCTTTAAGTACCTCTATCCGGCTGGTGTCACCTTGTTTAGAAATAGATTGCACGGATTTCTCCTGCTCTTTGCTTTTTAACGAATTATCTTGATATGCTCCGCGAATGAGCGAACCTTTCACACTTGAGATCATGGTGAATCCTTGCTGTACGTTTATGATGATGTACAAATCATATCGACAAAATTGATTAAAAATTTAGGTTTATTCTGCTTTTCCACCCTTTTGGCTCAGGTGTTCGAACAACATTTGCGAAAAACCAAACCCTCCTGCACTGGCATTGGAGAGCTCTTCACGATACATCGATTTAAAAATCTTATCCCCTGGATCGTTGGCGCTGAAAAGATTTTTTTCCTCTTTCATTGCCTCATCTAACATCATTTTGATAATCAACGCTTCAAACTGATCGGTTTTCTCCCTTAGAGCGGCATCGCCCTCTTTGGTTCCAATCGTCGGAACCGCTTTGTTATAGGTAATTTCAGAGATCTCCATTAGATCACCTCCACATCGACGGTAATAGCACCAGCACTTTTCATCGCCTGAATAATAGCAATCATCTCTTTGGGTGTAGCTCCCAGTTTTTGGAGAGAGCGGGCAATATTGGCAACCGTTGTTGTCCCTTTTTCGGTATAGACTTCATTCTCGTTCAACCCGATTACGAGACTTTTGTCCATAGCGACACTTCCAGCAGGTTTAGCCACTTCATTTTGCGCTAAAATTTTGACCGTCAAATCCCCTTGAGTGATCACTACCGGTTTCACCTCTACATCAACACCAGCAACAATCGTCCCCGTCCGTTCATTGATGATGATTTTTTGATCCGTTTTATAATCGATATCGAGATTTTGTACTTCTGCTAAAAACTCCACCATCGATTTGTTGTTCGGAAGTTGTAGTTGAATTGTTCTAGGATCAATCGCTGTGGCAACGGTTGAGCGGTATTTTGCGTTAATCGCATTTTGGATTGCTACTGAATTAGCAAAATTGGAAGCTTTGAGCGAGAGTGTCGCATTTTGCTGATGATAAAGGTCTTGATTGATTTCACGCTCCACCAATCCACCACCATATACCATTCCTACTGTCGGGTGTGACTCTGCGCCGGCACCTTTTTCATTTTTACCACCAATAGTAATCGGACCTTGTGCGAGAGCATAAATTTTACCATCCACCCCTTTGAGCGGGGTCATGAGTAACGTTCCCCCCTCCAGAGATTTTGCATCACCGATAGACGAAACGACAACATCAAACGAATCCCCTTGACGTGCAAATGGGGCAAATTTCGCGGTAACGACAACAGCAGCAACATTTTTGGACTTGATATCGACCGGATTCATATCGATGTTCATCGCTTTGAGCATATTAGCGATCGATTGGAGGGTGAACTTAGAGGTGGTTCCATCCCCCGTTTTTTTCAAACCGACAACAAGAGAGTATCCGATAATTTGGTTATCACGGACACCGACAATATTGGCAACATCACCAATACGCGCTGAATACGAGAGAGTGAATAAAAATAAGAGGGCTAAAAGTGTTCTCAATGCTGATCCTTTATGATGTACAAAGGCTAAAGCAAAGTCTATTCCAATTAGGCGTAATAGGTGAGAGAGGTTTTTCCAAAACGTTTGAATTTGATACGATTGAACGATCCGATCGAATCGGGTAATTCCAATGTGCTCATATGTTCAATAATGACCAACGTGACCATATGAAGTGGGAACGATGCGATCATATCGATCGTTTTATCGTAAATCTCTTCCATCCCCTCCCGATACGAAAACGGAGGATCAACATAGACAAAAGCACTCTCACCGAGAGCAGCAAGACGCTTTTTGACTTGGGCAATGTTACTGAAACTATCCCCTTCAAATACTTCGCATGAGCTTGGATCGGTTTGGGCAATATTCTCACGCAAAATTTTAATTGCGTCTCGATCTTTTTCCATGAAGATGATCTTTTTTGCCCCTCGGCTGAGTGCTTCGAGTCCGATTGAACCGCTACCGCTAAACACCTCGACCAGTACCGAATCGATCACGTCGAACTGCAACGTATTAAAAAACGATTCAACCACAATCGCTTTGGAGCTACGGGTTGTCTCTTTGGAAGGGAGTTTCAAGGTTTTCCCTTTGAATTTTCCGGCTATGATTTTTTTCGTAATGGTTCGATTATTTTTCATAAAATGCCCGAATGGCTTTGAGAATATTTGCTTGATATTCACGGGTCAATTTTTCGATATGCCCCTGCAATATATCAAAACTTACCGATTCTTCTTTCTCTGAAGTGCTCACTTCTGGTTCTGATTTAGCCAGTGTGCTTTTTTGGGCTTCCATTTTTTGATTCAGTGCGTGAAGAAGCTGCGCTTTTGAAAAGGGTTTCACCAAATCGGCATTCGAGGCGACACCGATAACAAACGTAAGGTGATCATCATCACGAATATCTTTATCACGGATGAGGATGTCACATTGACGGAGTGAACTTAGATGCCCTTTTAAAAAAAGCTCCAAAGAGCGTTGCAGCAATGGCGAATCACACTGAATGGCTACCTTCAAATCACTTCCCTCGCAAATAATAATCGATACTATAACGCAAATCTTCGTCCATGTCCATCAAACTCTCCACCATCCATTTCAAATATCTAGGGTCTTTGAGGGCAATCTCTTCAATCCGTTTCTTGGCGTACTTTCCAAACGGCAGGCGGGTTAAAAGGACGTGGCTTTGGGATATTTCGATCAATCGCTCCACATCCGCCAACTCCAACAGATACTCCAAAACCATCTGCGTGTGGAGAGCATCGCTCAAAGGGTGATGGGGGATAATCTCCACACCCATCTCTTCAAACACCCTTTTTTCTTCCCGATACAACCGTAGTTCGTACCGCAAAAACTGCAAAGCATACCCCTCCAAATCATCCATCAACGATTGTGTACACTTGAGGGTATCAATCACACTCCCCTTCCATGTGATCCCCTCTTTTTGGAGCATAGCAAGTTCAAAAGGGGCATTATGAGAGACCAATATCCTCTCTGGAGTATTGAAAAGTTCGATTTTTTGAGCACTAAGCGATTGAGCAAAAATCGGAGCGTCTTTGACCATCTCATTGGTGATGTGATGAATTGCCGATGCAGAGGGGGGGATTTTTTTGCCAGGATTGATCAACTCAAAATGAACCTCACCACTACCGATCATCCCGATAGCGCAGATGCGATCGGATGGCTCCAACCCTGTAGTTTCGAGATCTAGTATCAACAGCATGATTGGACACACACCCTTGAACGTCGACGTATTGTGATAATTACCCCCAAGGCTCCGGAAACAACCATCATAACCCCCATTCCCACTCCACTAAACCATCCAAGCCACAACCCTCCGCCAAAGATGAGCTTGTGAGTTACCATCAGTAAAATCGCGTGTGCCGCATTGAGCCAAATCAGAGAGAAAAACCATTGTCTCCAAAATTTAAAATAGGGCTTCCACTCAAATTGCTCGACAGATTCACCTTTGCAGTTGAGCAATATCGCCATACTCCCTTCGATACAGCGATAAAGGATCATCCTCAAAGCGATCACCACGCCGACTATCATCCCCACACCATAACCAACTCCAAGCCAAAACTGCCAAATGATCCCTAATGCGCTCCATGTATTGCTATTGAGCGGTGCCATCCCTTTGTAGAGATAGATAACCACACTCATCGCCGACGCAAAACCGATCGCACTGACGATCCCTACGATAGCAAACGCAACGATCCATCGAAGCGCAAGTAATACATAAATGCTACTCATCCACCATCTCTTTTACACTACAACGGAGTTTGTGATAGTGCTCCAGTGTACGAAAACTTTTCTCAAAACGCCATCCCAGCACAAATGAGACGATCTCTTTTTTGAGTGACGGAGTGACTTTTTCAGAGCGTCCATAGTACGCCAATGAGATGTTTTTGTTTTTGACTTTGCTATCTTTATCGTAAATGATTGCGATAATTTGAGCGTATTTACCCTCTTTGATACTCCCCAAATCTTCAGATCCCAAAGAGAGCCCTGAAAGATTGATCGCTTTGAACTCGAACAGCTCTTCAAATGATCCCACTTTAGCAGCAATCCCTAATTTTTGGTACAACTCTTCGAGTTCCTTGAGGTTGGTTTTGCGCTCTAGCTCATAACTGGAGATCTGAGCGGTCAGTTTTTTTAAACGATCCAGTGCTGAGCTCATGACGACTCCTCAAAAAATATCTCTATATTTTACCCCACTCCACCTAAAAATCGTCATTCAAGAGCCACTTGCACCTTTTCCTCTTTCATCGGCTTCATGCCTACTTTCATAATATGGTTTTAAGATACCTGCAAAATGAGATTTTAAATCTGCTACTTGTATCGATTACATTTACATCCTTTTTATGAGGATGGTATCATTTGAGTGAGATGTTATCAACTGTATATTTTAATGGTTCTTTTGTCACATTTTAGTTAAAATGAAAAATAAAAACCTGACACCATGTTTGCGGCGAGCGTGATTGAAAACTGTGCAACAATGAGTTTAAAGCAAAAGGATATTTACCATGACAATACAAAATCCAAAAAACCCTATTCACCTTGTGATAACAAATCCCTATCATTTTGCTGTTGCACTTCATTTTACATCCGAAAATATACCCATTTGTATTGCAAAAGGGGCAGATTTGAATGCATTGATTATTATGAAAATGGCACTAGAAGCAGATATAAAAGTTGTAGAGTTTAAAGAGGTAGCAAGAGCTATTTATGCAACAGCAGAACTCTATGAACCAATCGACAATAGTATGTTGCATTTCTTAGGT
>JACXUF010000224.1 GCA_014764105.1 Sulfuricurvum sp.
CGATCATTGATTGATCAGGGTGTAGAAACCATTTATGAAGCGACATTTGAATTTGATGGTGTATTTGTGATGGTGGATATTCTACACAAAGGTGTAGATTGTTGGGAGATATATGAGGTGAAAAGCTCAACAAAGATCAAAGATGTATATCTACATGACGAATCAGTGCAATATTATGTCCTTAGGTCAGTGCCCAACTCACTACCTAGCGGTACTTGCCTATTGACGCAGTTATTCTTTCACGATGATATAGACCCGTATTCGGATTTTGGTCTCTTGAGTAGGTTTGGGGTATTTGGGATGGGTAAGGGTGATTGTTTGAAGGGTTAATTCATCGAGGGGCGTTTCTATGCGATTTTTCTCCAAATGCAGATCACTGATAGTCCCATCAGGATGAAGCGTAAACTCGACAAGGTTGTTATCCAGCGGATCGACATCGTCATGGTATCGCTCGCGTAACAGCCTTGTCCCCACGATTTCGTTTAGTTTGCGGATGTACTGTAGATTATCAACGATGTAGTGCTGCTCACCGGCGGATAGGCTGAAAAACTCTTCTCCATAGTGGTGAAGAACTGAGAAAGGGAGTTGATCCCGATCATCAGGGGTGAATGCTCTCTTTGGGGTAGGTGGGAGAGCGGGCGGTATAGATGAGAGTGTCTCAGTTGGAGATTGCTTCGGAGGGGCTAAACGTTTTTTGGCTTTGGCTACCATTGTTGTGGATGGAGTAGTAATTGGGTGAAGCGATTCTTCATAGCTAAACTCTTTGAGGGTAATCCTGAGGCGTTCCTCTTTGATGGCACGATCTTCCAAGAGGGATTCACGGTTGATCATCCAAAGCGCAACCGCAATGGCTAGATGCAGTCCCACCGCTACAGAAAAAGCAAACCAATAAGAGTGTTTCATGATCTGATTATAACGACAGCGTGATGTAAACGGATAAAATCAATAGGTTAACGGGAGGGTTTAATATCCTGTAAGGTTATAAAATACTCGGTAACGGATGAGTGTTTTTTGTTCGGGTCTAGGATACTGACCGTACGCCAATTCGATCACCTCTTTGGTCG
>JACXUF010000225.1 GCA_014764105.1 Sulfuricurvum sp.
GATTTTCATCTTTTTCGAGGAGAACGATATCCCGCACCCCCAAAACATAACTCTCAATCGCCGTTGCAATCCCAGCCGGTCCAGCACCGATAATCGCCAACTGATACATATGCGCCATACGAACCCCTCTGTTTTATCTGGATCGTATACTCTATCATAAGGAGGGATAAATTGTATTGATGTTATGACACATTCCATCCACTACGTCATCCAACGTCACCATAGCGACCCCAAAAAAACAGTTAGCCCATCCGAATTACATTTCAATCACATTTATTATATTACAATCTTCGCTATATCATCTGTCTTAAGGAGACTTTGAATCATGAAAAAATTAGCTTTCTACAGCCTTTTGGCTGCAACCTTGCTTGGTGCTAGCGACTTTAATTACGAAATCACACCGGTTGCTGGTTATCTGTGGAACAAAACTTCGAATGAAGCCAATCTTAATAATGGTGGCGCCATGGGTGGTGTTTAAAACCACACAGATTACGGGATTGAAATGCAAATGAACAACATATACGATGTGATTAAACCGGAGCTTTCAATCCTTTACGGACGCGATCGTGTTCCAGAACAAAGTAGTACAACGGGTGTTTTGTCAACCATGATTAATGGTGTTTATGACATGAATATGGGGAGCATTACCCCATTTGCAAAAGCAGGTTTAGGATATGAATGGTATACCAATACGCATCCGAACGATTTTGATGGAATGCTCCTAGATGCAGGTCTAGGACTAAAAGCTGATATTACCAAACATATCGCCCTCAAGCTGGAAGGGCTTTATATGTACAAAATAAATCGCAATGACTCGTTTGATGGTAGCAACGGTACAGTTCATAATGTTGCCGCACTCGCCGGTTTGACATTTAACTTTGATGAAAAAGCGACTCCGGTTGTTGCGGCAGTAGCAACTCCGGTTGTTGCGGCGGTGGTTGCACCTGAGCCAAAACCTGAGCCAAAACCTGAGCCAAAACCGGCTCCCGCTCCGGCACCAAAACCTGCTCCAGTTGTAGCACCAATCGATAGCGACGGAGATGGTGTATTT
>JACXUF010000079.1 GCA_014764105.1 Sulfuricurvum sp.
CAGATCGTCGGTTACATGCAGCGATTCGATCATATTGTTGCTGCGTACCGATATGATGATATGGGGATACGGATCGTTTTTGACAAAAACAACCATTGGAATTTTGATATGCAGCGGGGGAATTCAACGATCAGTATCACAGAGGAGAGTAATCGAGGCAAAGTGTATCAAGCCCCGTTTGATGTTTTGTTGGCAAAACGGCTCAATCGCTCGAGAATTCAATCGGTTGAAATGGTGGGAAATGACAAGATTATCCGCATTAGCGTAAGCACCAGCGGTTCATATAAATCGGAGGTGACGCTCTTACAGCTCGAATTTACCGGCAAACACACCAACGCTATTTTGCTCGATAAAGGGGAGATTGTTTTAGAAGCACTCCGCCATATTGATGAGGGGATCTCGTCACGATCGGTACGGGTGGGTCAAAAACTCGATCTTCCAGCGCCGCTATCTTATCTGCCTCAATCGTACCCTATTCAAGACGTTAGAGGGTTTCTGATCGATCAATTTGAGAGCCGAAACCTTCACAAACTCAAACGGCTCAAACATGAAAAAACAGCCCTCCTAGAAAAACGGCTTGTCCGGCTCCATAAACATCTCGACGCATTAGAAGAGGAATCGCATCTTCTTGAAGAGGCGGTTCGTCTCCAAAATAACGGCCATTTGGTATTGGCGAATTTGGAGAAGATCAAACCCTATGAAAAATCGGTTTTGGTTGCCGATTTCGACGGAACTTCCAAAACATTGGAGCTTCCATCGGGATGCGTAAGTGCTTCAGGGTGTGCCGAAAACTTTTTCAGACGCTCCAAAAAAGCGAAACAAAAAGCGTGCGGTCTCCATCAGGAGCGCTCCAACCTCGAAGCTAAAATCCGCCATTTGGAACTCTTCATTCAAACGATCAATGATGCTAAAAATCCCGAAGAGATCACCCTTTTATTCCCCGAAAAACATTCCAAAAGCAAACTCAAAACTTCTGATTCGATTGCCGAATTTTGGATCGAGGGGGTCAAAGTCTCACTGGGTAAAAGTGAAAAAGGGAATATTGAACTTCTGCGAAACGCCAAAGCCCGCGATATTTGGCTCCATCTCAAAGATCGCCCCTCGGCGCATGTTATCATCTCTACCGACAAACAGCAGCTTCCAGATCGTTTGATTGAAGCGGCGGCAAAATTGTGTGTCGATTTCTCGGTATTTGAGAAAGGTGCTTATCTGGTCGATTATACTCCCCGAAGAGAAGTTCGAATTCAAGAGGGCTCAAATGTCCTCTATACAAATTACAAAACGATAAGCATCCAAAAGGGATAAACAATGGCGATTGGTCCTATTGGCAACACCATCTATGTTAACCAGCAAATGGCAACCGTAGCCAGCGAGAAAACGGCTTTGCTGAACCGTTTTGAGCTTCAAGCTATTGCCGCAGCCCATGCGACCCAAGAGACACGCAAAGAGATCGAAGAGGTTCGTCCGACCGAGGAGAATCACGGTGTCGATTCCGAACGGGAGCATACCAAAGAACAAGCTAAACAAGAAGAGCAGCACTCTGAAAAACACGAAGAGGAAGAAAAATGGGATTCTTCCTCAAAGTTGCTCCATATTTTAGATATTAAAGTGTAGTTTCGGTATAATTGCGAAATTTTAATACCACTGGTAGACCAAAAATGCAAATCGCAAAAAATTCAACCCAAGAGCGTATTGTTACTGCGCTCTTTCTTCTCATCGGTGCCTTTATCGTCGGGATTATCAATAATTTTTGGCTCATGTGGGCGGTGATGGGTGTCGTCTATTTGTTGGCGTTTCACGAAGCGACACGGTTGTTCGGGATCAATAATAGCTCTTTGTACGCCTATGCCGCAATCCTTTGGCTCTCTGCCGCACTCTATCCGTATGGTGAGGATTTGTTTGTCATTGCGGGTCTTATCTTTGCGGCGGCGGTTGCTTATACCCAAAATATTTCGCCGAAAAACTTCTTGCCGTTTATCTATCCCACCGCTGGAATGCTCTTTATGCTCAGTATGTACCAAGAGTACGGGATGGGGGCAATGTTGTGGTTATTGGTCGTTGTAGCCTCTGCGGACATAGGTGCGTATGTGGTGGGTCGCAGTATTGGCAAAACCCCCTTTAGTATCTCAAGCCCCAGCAAAACCCGTGAAGGGGTATACGGTGGTATTGCCGTTGCGACAGGTGCTGGTTTTTTTATCGGTGTCACCATCGTCGATATTGCCCAAGCCATTATCATTTCGATGGCAGCGGCTATCGGGGCGGTATTCGGTGATTTGTTTGAGAGTTATCTCAAGCGTCAAGCCGGAGTCAAGGACAGCGGTTCGATTCTCCCTGGTCACGGCGGTGTGTTGGATCGCATTGACGGTTATCTTTTTGCCTCTGTAATTATGCTTGTCCTCCTTCGGGGGCTCGTTTGATCCTATTGGGCTCCACTGGCTCGATCGGTGTTAATGCCCTTAAAATTGCCGAACAATTTCATCTTAGTGTCGATACTCTTGTCGCGGGACGTAATATCTCACTATTGAACGAGCAGATCAAGCGCCACAACCCTAAACGTGTTGTCGTCATGCGGGAGGCAGATCGTCCGTTGGTTGATCACCCTCATGTTAGATCGGGTGAAGAAGCTATTTTACATGCGATCGAAGAGTCATCTTCGCAGCACGTCGTCAACGCATTGGTCGGATTCGCTGGATTTCGCCCGACCCTCAAAGCCCTCGAATGTGGTAAAAAGATCGCACTGGCAAACAAAGAGTCGTTGGTTGTGGGGGGAGCTTTTGTCGATACCTCTACGATTGTACCGATTGATAGTGAACATTTTGGGCTGTGGTATCTCAATCAGGGAGAGCGCCAAATCGATCGGATGGTCGTAACCGCCAGCGGGGGTGCATTTCGTGATTGGCCTTTGAATAAACTCTCCGGTGCAACTCTTGATGATGCTCTCAAGCATCCTAATTGGTCAATGGGGCAGAAAATTACGATCGACAGCGCCTCGATGGTCAACAAACTTTTTGAGCTTCTTGAAGCCCGATGGCTTTTCGGAGAGGGGGAGTATGATGCCCTTATCGAGACCAAATCATTGATCCATGCCCTAATAGATTACACGGATGGCTCCACAACCGCCCATTTTGCGTATGCTGACATGCGTCTTCCTATCGCTTACGCCTTGATGGGGAAAGTGGACAAACCTATCGTTGATCGAATCGATCTCACCCGTATTGGAGGGCTCGAATTTCGTCCAATAGAGCAAGAGCGATATCCTGTATGGGAGATAAAAAACGATCTTTTGAAAAATCCCGCCAAAGGGGTGATCGTCAATGCGGCTAATGAAGTGGCGATTGAGCGATTTATCGCTGGTGAGATCGGCTTTTTGGATATCTCTTCCTCTATCCTGTGCGCGTACAACTCTTTTCATGCTGTCCCTGAATCGGTTGAGGCAATTTTTGCCATGGATGAGCAGGTTCGCTCATTTGTCCGAGGATTGTCATGCGAAAGGTTTTGATACTTCATGGCTGGGGGGGATCGGATGATCCGCATTGGCAGGCATGGTTGGCAGGTGAAATCGCCAAAGATTACGGAACCGTATCGTTTCCACTCCTCGACAACCCTCATTTTCCCAGCAAAAATCGTTGGATGAGGCAGATTAAATCGATTGTGGATGATTTCCAACCTGACACCGTTGTGTGTCACTCTTTAGCCAATATCGCATGGTTTCATCTGTGCCATCAAGGGGAAATCTCTCCGATCAAACGGCTTCTTTTGGTTGCCCCTCCCCATTTGACCTGTGAGATTGAGACGCTCAAAACCTTTTTCCCTCTGGAAGCACCTAAAAACCTTTTTGCCCAAGAGGTATTGTTGGTCACCTCGACGAATGATCCATATATGAGTATGGAAGAGGCATTGGAGCTTCAGAATGCCCTGGGGGTTGAGATGAAAGTGATAGAGGATGGGGGGCATATCAACACCGCTTCTGGATTCGGTGAGTGGCCGTGGGTCAAAGAGTGGGTGATGCAATGATTCTGAGTATAGAGAGTTCATGCGATGATAGCAGCATCGCGATTACTGAAATCGTGTCGAAAAAACTGATCTATCATAAAAAGATCTCTCAAGAGCTGGAGCACTCCCAATACGGTGGGGTCGTCCCTGAACTCGCCAGCCGTCTTCATGCCGAAGCGCTCCCCCGCATTTTGGAAGAGTGTGAGCAGTGGTTTGATCAGCTCAAAGCAGTTGCCGTCACCAACGAGCCGGGGCTTGGAGTCACGTTGATTGAGGGGGTAACGATGGCAAAAGCACTCAGTATCTCTTTGGGTATCCCTATACTCCCGATCAATCACCTCAAGGGGCATATCTATTCCCTCTTTATTGAACAAGAGGCGATATTGCCTGTTACGGTATTGCTTGTCTCTGGGGGACACACCCAGCTCATCGAAGTGACCTCGTACACTCAGATGGAGACGGTCGCTACGACAATGGATGACAGCTACGGTGAAAGTTTTGATAAAGTTGCCAAAATGATGAATTTGGGCTATCCGGGGGGACCTCTCATCGAAAGACTCTCACGCGAGGGGGATGCTAGTCGATTTTCCTTTAGTGTCCCTCTTTCTCAGTCACCGCTCATAGCGTTTAGTTATTCGGGACTCAAAAATCAGGTACGTCTAGCGGTTGAAACTAACAAAACGTCAGCGTATCCCGATATTGCAGCGGCATTTCAACACACCGCAACGGAGCATTTGATCCAAAAGCTTAAAAAATATTTCAAATCCCATCCGCCAAAACGTTTTGCTATCGTGGGTGGGGCGAGTGCAAACCTCTATTTGCGCGAATCGGTTAGCAAACTACTCACCATTTACAATGTGGAGCTTCTCCTCTCCGAGCTCAAATATTGTTCCGATAATGCCGCAATGATCGGGCGTGCGGCACTTGAAGCATACACAGAAAAAGGATTTGCGCCATGTGCGGAGATAACAATTAATCCCCGCTGTAAGCTTTAGGAATGCTTAATGCATTACACCTTTTTCATAATTCAGACATAAATTATCCGATTTAAACTATACTTACCGCATCAATAAAACAAAAACAAGGATCCGATATGGCAACAACAAAATTCAAAGGTACAGATGTAGAGCTTCTCGGTAATGAAGTTAATGTTGGAGATAAAGCTCCTGAGGTAACTGTTGTTAATTCAGCTGGTTTGGGAGATGTAGTAGTTGGTGGAGCGCAAGGTGTTAAGCAACTTATTATTGTTGTTCCTTCACTAGACACCGGTGTATGCGCTACTGAAACTCGTAATTTCAACGCAAAAGTGGCTTCTTTGGAAGGTGTAAAAGCAACTATCGTATCTTTGGACTTGCCATTCGCAGCAGGACGTTTCTGCCAAGCAGAAGGGATCGATAAATTGACTGTATGTTCAGATTTCCGTAACAAAGATTTTGCAAACGCATACGGTGTATTGCTCGGTGGATCTGTTCTTGCAGGTGTAACATGTCGCGCAATCTTTGCAGTCAATGAAGAAGGTATCATAACGTACAAAGAGATCGTACCTGAAATCACTGAAGAACCAAATTACGACGCTGCATTGGCTGCCGTACAATAATCTCTTTTTCTCTCCACTCGGGGAGAAAAATCTCACTTC
>JACXUF010000080.1 GCA_014764105.1 Sulfuricurvum sp.
ATAGCGTTCAATGTCTTTCGGTTCAAAAGGGTTGAAAAAATAGCGAGTGATCGAAATGTCGATGAGTTCACGTCGAGGGGTTTTATAGATCATGCAGGTGACAATATCGGTTTCCGCACCGCTCTGGATGGAAAGCATTTCACGGGCATCGGTTTCGTCTTTTGCTTTACGGAGTATTTTGCCCTGAGCGGTAACCACTGTATCGGCAACCAACAAAGGATAGTCACTGCAACCAAAACGCTCCAGATTGACCTTGTATTTTCCGAGTGTCGCCTGATAAACAAAATTTTTAGGGGAGGTTGCGACAATAGAGTCTTCATCGAAATCAAGCGACTCTTGGACAAAAGGGATACCCTCCCCCCTCAAAAGCTCGGCACGGGTAATCGAAGAGGAAGCTAGTCGCAACATATCAAGCGTAGGCGCCTCGCAAAAAGACCCCGATGTAGATCGCGATAATGCCCAATGCGATATTAACAGGAACCATATACTGAGCTATCAGCCCCAGCATATTTTTCGCTGTTTCGATATCACCCATTTTGAGCGCCTCTTCGGCTTTTTTGCGACGCCACATCATCGCACCGAGATTGAGTGCCATGATGAGCCAGATCGCCTCTTTGATATGGACGGTGTTGTATAGGCTCATCGCATACTCATCAATGACATTCCCCATCGGGTCTACTGCAGCGGCGCGAAATCCAAGCCCTACCGCCATAAACACCGCCGTAATGATCAATACGATCACAAAAGGCCATACAATACTAAAGAGGCGCTTAAGGGTATACGCGGCACGTTCCAATCGCATTTTTGGATCGTTTATCATCGCCAACGATTGATGGGTGGCAAACCGGATCGCTATCATACCTCCGACCCAAATCACGGCACTAATGACGTGCAAAAAAACGATGAGTGTCCGATGGTGAGCAAAGGTTTCAATCAAAAACTCTTTCATGCGCCCAACTCCGCTGTGACATATGCCAATGCCGCCTCTTTGGCTTCACCCAATTTCGACGCATCTCTCCCCCCCGCTTGAGCGAAGTCCGAACGTCCACCGCCGCCTCCGCCGAGGATCGGTGCGACTGCCTTGATCCAATCACCCGCTTTTACTGCCGTGTTTTTGGCACCCGCCGCAATGAGCACCTTATCCTCTTTGATTTGGAACAAAATCACCGCAACCGAATCGTGCTGATTTTTCAGCTCATCAATCCGCTCTTTGATATCTCCCGCTCCCAGTTCGGCAACGACAACCGCCGTGCTGCCCATCATCGTCACGGCAAGTTCCTCTTTCACCGATGAAGCCAATGCCGCCATATCATGTTTGAGGGTTTTTACTTGCTCTTTGAGACGCTCGATACCTGCCAACACATCGCGGTTTTTCACCGAGACTTCGACCGATTCGAGGAGATGGCGTTGTTGTTTAAACACGTTGTACGCCGCATTACCGCACACCGCCTCAATACGGCGAACCCCTGAGCTCACGCCACTTTCTTTGAGGATGATAAACGTCCCAATCGAGGCGGTATTATCAACATGGATACCGCCACAAAATTCGACTGACGCGGTTCCGAAATTGACCACACGTACAGTATCGCCGTATTTCTCCCCGAACTGCGCTTTCGCACCCAATTTTTTTGCATCGTCGATGCTCATCTCACGAGTCAACCCCTCCAATGCATGGAAGATATGATGATTCACCCGCTCTTCAACCAATGCGATCTCTTCACGAGACATCGCTTTTGGGTGGGAAAAATCGAAACGGAGACGATTATGTTCGACCAATGATCCCGCTTGGCTGATATGATCACCCAAAATCTCATACAACGCTGCATGAAGCAAATGGGTTGCTGAGTGATGTTTGGCAATCTCGTTGCGCAATGGATCAACTATCGCTTCGACCGTTTCGCCGACGCTGATGGTTGACGAAGTCTCGATGTGCGAAAGGTTCAATCCGTGAAATTTTTTGGTATCGAGGACAGAAGCTCTCTCACCCAGCACCCCAGTGTCTCCGCACTGTCCACCGCTCTCGGCGTAAAACGGGGTCTCTTCGAGAAGCACCCAACCGCGCTGAGAGGCATGAAGTTGATCAACACGCTCAAAACTCTCACTGAGAAGCGCTTGAACTTTGACCGGTGCTTTAGTATAGCCATATCCAATAAACGTGTTGACACCAAATGTTTCGAGAAGTGCTTTAAAATCCCCTTCAATGTGTGCGTCGCCCGAACCTTTCCACGCCGCTTTCGCCCGACGGCGCTGTTCATCCATTAGACGCTCAAATCTCTCGACATCGAGACTCATGTTCTTTTCACGGAGCATATCTTCGGTCAAATCGAGTGGGAATCCAAACGTATCGTAAAGTTTAAACGCCACTTCACCACTGAAAACCTCTTGGGTATTTTTAAGCTCTTCGTTGAACAGTTCGATCCCCGATTGAATCGTTTTAAAAAAACGCTCCTCTTCGAGCATCATCTGCTCTTTAAGGACGCTCAGCTTTTCGATGATATAAGGGTATTGTTTCCCCATTACTTCCGCAACGGTATCGGCCACCTCAAACATAAACGGCTTAGTGAATCCAAGGAGGTATCCATGGCGCACTGCGCGGCGAAGAATACGGCGCAATACATACCCGCGCCCCTCATTAGAGAAGTTTGTACCTTGGGCAAGGAGGAACGTAACAGTACGGATATGATCGGCGATAACGCGGTATGAGGCTCCCGTAGCATAAACATACGGCTTACCGATCAACGCTTCGACTTTGCGGATAATCGGCATAAATAGGGAGCTATCATAGTTGCTGGTAACCCCTTCTAGTACCGCCGTAGCACGCTCCAACCCCATCCCTGTATCGATGGAAGGTTTCGGCAATGGGATCAGCGGACCGTCTTTAACCTTTTTCTCGTACTGCATAAACACGAGATTCCAAATCTCCAAGAACCGATCGCCATCACCCCCCATGTAATCCTCTGGACCACTGAAGTGTTCCGCACCCTGATCGATAAAGATCTCCGAACACGGTCCGCACGGTCCAGTATCCCCCATCTGCCAAAAATTATCTTTATCCCCCATACGCATGATCCGATCGGCAGCGATATGCTTTTTCCAAATCTCTTCGGCTTCATCATCGCTCTCATGAACTGTAACCCAGAGCTTCTCTTTTGGTAATTTCATCACTTCAGTGACAAACTCCCACGCATAAGCAATTGCCTCCTCTTTGAAATAATCTCCGAAACTGAAATTTCCAAGCATCTCAAAAAACGTATGGTGACGGGCGGTATGACCGACATTTTCAAGGTCATTGTGTTTTCCACCCGCACGGATACAGGTCTGTGCACTGGTTGCTCTAGGGTTTGCTGGAATTGGAATATCGCCTGTAAAAATTGATTTAAACGGTACCATACCTGCATTGGTAAATAGCAAGGTTGCATCATCAGGAACGAGGGGAGAACTCGCTACACGGTTGTGTTGTTTTGATTCAAAAAAGGCCAAAAAGGCTTCTCGGACATCTAGCATAAAGTTACTCGCAATGGTTGAAATTGCGCGATTATAGCGAAGTTGTAGTTAAAAACTTATTCTACTTTTCAGTTTATCCGAAAAGTAGCAAAAGAGCATACCGCGATCCAAGAACGCTCGCGTGACTCCTTGCATTGCTGCACCGCACGCGACTCTTGGTGTTAGATCACGGTAGTTGTTTTTTTATTTTCGCAAAATGCGAAAATGATTACATCAAAATAGTATCTTGCCTTGCGACACTACACAGAGCAAGGTCGCGTACGTTTAACCGCAAACGCGTACAACTGGAGATTTGCCAGGAAGCAATACGAAAAAGAAAAGTATGTAGAAAAATTACGAAAATGCCCGATTGAGAGCGCTAAACATCGCTTTAATCGAAGCAATCGTGATATCGTTATCACACCCTACCCCGAAAAATTTTTCCAAACTTTCCGTCTGAATCTCGATGTAGGCGACCGCTTCGGCACTCGAAAGTTCTCCGCGTGAGTGCTCAGAGTACGAAAGGATTTTAAATCGGTGGGAATACTCCACCATCAACGCATTTTTACACGCATCGATCGGACCATTCCCTTCCCCTTCGCTTCGGATCAGCTTGCCGTTGTGGGTGTATTCCAACACACATTTAACAGAATGCTCTTTGGCACTCTCAGAGATCACCGAATAATCGACAAATTCGATATCACGCGGTTCGCCAAAATAGGTTTTTTCAAAAATTTCCAAAATCTCTTCGGAGGTGAGTTCGCGCCCCACTTCGTCAGTGACATGTTGCACGATACGCCCAATTTCCGGATGCATTTTTTTGGGCAACGAATAGCCAAATTTATCTTCGAGGATGTACGCTACCCCCCCTTTGCCCGATTGGGAATTGATACGAATAATCCCCTCGTAGTTACGCCCCACATCTTGCGGATCGATCGGCAAATATGGCACTTCCCAAAACGGATCCTCTTTGGCACGCTGATATGCCAATCCTTTGTTGATCGCATCTTGGTGAGAACCTGAAAACGCTGTATATACAAGCTCACCCACATACGGATGACGCTCATGCGTTTTTATGTCGGTGCACTCTTCGACGACCCGTACAACCGTCTCCAAATCGCTGAAATCAAGCTCAGGATCAACCCCTTGAGTATACATGTTGAGTGCCAACGTGATAATATCGACGTTTCCAGTGCGTTCACCGTTGGAGAGCAACGTCCCCTCAACGCGATCCGCCCCCGCCAACAATGCCAATTCCGTTGCGGCAACGGAGGTACCACGGTCGTTGTGAGTGTGGGTTGAGATCAGCACGTGCTCACGGTTGGTTAGATGACGACTCATCCACTCGATCTGATCGGCATAGACGTTGGGGGTTGCCATCTCGACGGTTGCGGGGAGGTTAATCACCACCTTACGATCCGGACCGATACCCCAACGATCCGTTACGGCATTACAGATACGGGCGGCAAACTCTAACTCCGTCCCCGTAAAACTCTCAGGGGAGTATTCGAGTATGATCTCTCCATCGTGCTTTGCCGCACGGGCTTTGACCATATCGACCCCTGCTAATGCCAACGCGATGATATCGTCCTGCCCTTTACCGAAAACGATCTTACGCTGTGCCGTAGATGTCGAATTATAAAGATGTACGATCGCTTTTTTCACCCCTGCGAGAGCTTCAAACGTTTTGTCGATCAAATGTTCCCGCGCTTGGACGAGAACTTGGATTGTTACATCATCGGGAATGAGTTTTTGCTCAACCAAAGTGCGCAAAAAATCAAACTCCACTTTCGATGCAGAGGGGAATCCCACCTCGATGTTTTTAAATCCGAGTTTCAGCAAGAGGTTAAAGAGAGAGAGTTTTTGATCCAAATTCATCGGGGTAATCAACGCTTGGTTTCCGTCGCGAAGATCGACACTACACCAGATCGGAGCGTGCGTGATGGTCTTAGATGGCCAAATACGATTTTGCAAATCAACTTGAGGATACGGGCGATATTTACCCGTGCGTGCATGCTTCATGTGGGCTTCCTTTAAAATTCTCTCCTCAATTGCTCTTGCTGGGACAAATGAGTGATGGAATTATAGCAAAACACCCCTTTGATAATCACTTTTAGTAACTGACCTTGCG
>JACXUF010000226.1 GCA_014764105.1 Sulfuricurvum sp.
GTACCGAGTAAATTAGCAGTATATATCCCGCGTATGTACAATCCTGTGTGGATCAATCCAGACGGATTCCGTTGGTTGGAAGTCCTTAAAAACGAGGAGATTATGGAACTTACCATGAACCTCTCTCCGGTATGGTCAGAGACTAACTGGTATATGGATTATGTTCTTCCAGTGGGACTAGCGGGCGAGCGTCATGACCAACACTCCGAAGCGACGATGCCGGCTCGATGGAGTTCATTCCGTCAGCCGGTATTACGTGTAGCCTTGGAAAAATCGGGCTGGAAACCAAAAAATCCAGCGCGTGCAACTCTCGAAGCACATATCAAAGCGGGTCTTGGTGAAGTGTGGGAAGATAATGAATTTTGGTTCGATATGTGTGTGAACTATATCGATCCAGACGGCAGTCTCGGAATTAAAAAAATGTGGGAATCCAAACGTAATCCTGGTAAACCTGTTACCATCGCTGAATGGTATGACGCGGCGTTTGGGGACAATTTACCGAAACTCAAAGAGACTGCAACCAACGATCCACGCTACATGAATGAAGAGTTCCCAGTCTATTCATATCTTCGAGATTACGGATATTGGATGGAAGAGGACAAAATCTACCATGCCATGGAGCATGAACTCAAATTCGAAGATGGTGAAGTGATCTCGCACGGCCATAAATATCCGGCTTCATCGATGCGTGTTGGTGCGGGTGGTGTTATCAGTGCTGTTGATCATAAAGGTAAAGAGGCGAAAATCGGAGTTGAGATTGATGGCAAAAAAGTTGAAGGTTTTGCAACGTTGAGTAAAAAACTCGAATTCTTTACCCAATGGGCAGTGGATTGGAAATGGAAAGAGTATGCGATTCCGTTCTATCCACGTAACGACAAAGAGAAAGCGGAGATGGAGCATATCGTATCACATGTCAACCACATGTATATGAAAGAGGAAAATTCATTTGCATTGAATACCGTTTTCCGTCTTCCGTACAACATCCATACCCGTTCGGCGAACTCTAAGCATTTGATGGAGATTAGTCAAAACCATGATCC
>JACXUF010000081.1 GCA_014764105.1 Sulfuricurvum sp.
CGGCGGTTACGTTCATAAAAGATTCGGATGTATAAGTTTCAATCCACGCGCCCGCGGGGGGCGCGACTATAGAAGCCAACAGTGCCGCAGAACAATATGCCATTGTTTCAATCCACGCGCCCGCGGGGGGCGCGACTGCTTGTCTTCCAAGCCCAGCAAATCGAATGGATTTAGGCGGGAATTCGCTAACCTTGAAAATAAGCCAATGTATTTTAGCAAACCTTGCTTAAAAAGAGACTTCGTATTTGGATTGAAGCCGATTTGAATCGTATCGCTAAAGTTCCGAGTTTTTAAAGAGCACTCTAGGTTAGCGATCGTGATAGAACGCTTATTGTGTATATTGAAGTTGTATTCTGAAGCCACAGGCATGAGCATAATTCTGAAGCGTTTTCCAACCCGGATTAGCGTTGCCGGATTCTAACCGACTAATATTGCTTTTTTGCGTTCCCATTTTTTGAGCGATCTGCTCCTGCGTCAAGCCAGATTTTTCACGCATGTCAATTAGCGTCGCAATCAGTTGAAATTCTTCGTCTAGTGCATCGTAACCCTGCTTGAACTCAGGATCTTGCATCAACTGTGTTTTCAATTCAGAAAGGGTTGTCATTTTCATTTTTCTAACTCCTTTTTTCGGAAATCGCAAGATCAATTATATTTGGGGGTGTTTTTTGTGTTTTCTTAACAAACTCACATAGAACAATAATGGTTTGACCTTGCTGATAACAAAATAGACTCCTACCAATGCCCTCTTTAGCTTTTGCCCTGACCTCAAAAAGGCCGTTAGAGAGTGCCTTAGTATGCGGCTCGCCTAAATTTGGCCCCTTTTACCTCTATCACCTCGAGCAAACGAACCATGCGTTCACGGATTCCATTTGGCATAGCAACGATGTCTTGTTCAACACCTTGATAAAACTCAACATTCCATGCCATTACGCCGCCCTTGTTATCATATATGATAACCTCATAAAATCAAAGTGTCTTTAAACACATCCAAAGATTTCTTAGCGCCAAAATGCTCGACCTTGCCACGCCAATGCGCGCCGAGCATATAAAAACGCAGGCTGTCAGTCTCTTCGTTATAAATTTCTAACAATTGTGCTTTTAAACGTACCCATTGGTCTGGCTCTATTTCGCATTCAAAAACGGAATACTGCACCCTGACTCCATGATCAAGACAGGCTTTGGAGATATGTCGTAAGCGACGCTGACCTCCCGGATCGTCAAACGACACATCGTAAGTGATCAATACCATCATGAAATACTCTCCTAGCGCGGTACAAAGGGCGGATATTCGGCCAAATCACCGCGTAAATGGCGGGATAGCAGCATGGCTTGCACATGAGGCAACAAACCAATCGGCACTTCTTCGTTCATATATGGATGAATTACCGTTTCCTGTTTGCGATTTTGCAAAGCAACCAATACTTCTTTACGAGAATCGTCTTTTAGTTTGACCGCCCCACTCGCTTCAATCACAAAATCATTGGCTTTGATCTGCTTGCGATTAATTAAACTTAGCACTAAACGATCGGCATACCAGGCACGAAACTCCTCCAATAGATCCTGCGCCAAACTGTCTCGACCCGGCCTGTCCAAATGCAAAAAGCCCACTTGCGGATCAAGCCCTACGCCTTGCAACGCTGCCGAAATATCATTCCCGATAATGCTGTATAAAAAAGATAAGAGGGCATTGGTTCGATCCAACGGTGGACGGCGACTTCGCGTGCTAAACGCAAACTCCTTTTCGACGGATGGAAGGATCAACGAGTTAAACACACCAAAATAAAATGAAGCGGCCTCACCCTCAATGCCGCGTATTGAATCTAAAGTTTTCGCTTTTTGTAACCGATTCAGCGCAGATGAAATCTGTATGATAGCCTGCTTAACCGATGGATTTTCGCCGTGATTTCGCAAATGTCGATAAAGCACGGAACGCGAATTGGTAATTTTGGCGGCAATCATATTGCGTGCAATGCTTTCAGGCGATGCCTCTGCCCGTTTGTATTGAGCCTTTCTGAGTAACACACTGCCGCTTTGCTTACCTTGTATACGCCCAAGAAACCGCCCATACTCAGTAAAAAAAGCCAAATGTACGCCATTTTCGCCACAAAAACCGATCAGAAACGGCGACACCATCACATTGCCAAAACAGTAAATTGCCTGAATAGCATGTATCGGCACCTGCATTGCCTTTTGCTGCTCCACTTCAATCACTAAGGTTTCGCGCTCTTTATGCAAATAAGCGCCCTGCCGTGTGATATACAAACTATTTTTCAGCTTCTTCAACCGGCGCCTCCTCATAGATTGATCGCACATAAGCACGACTTTTATCGTTAAAAGTCAACTTGGGGTTACACAACTCATACAACGAACAAGCACCACACTTTTTCTCGTATCTGGCTTTGGGGGTAATGCCTGAATTGAGCAAAATGCGGGTTGCATCAATAATGGCTTGTGTTTCTTGGCGTAACACTGGGGTGATTTCCACCTGATGACGATGACGCGTTTGCCAATACCAAATTGCGCCGTGTGAAACATTAATGCCCAACATCTCTTCAAGACACAATGCCTGAGCACATAGTTGAATTTCATCTATCGGATCTTGTTTAGGTTTTCCGCGTTTGTATTCAACGGGAAAGCAGGCTCCGGTTGACAACTCCACTTCCACCAAATCCAACTTTCCGGTTAAGCCAAGAGATGGTGCAGAGACCTCCACACCACGCTCATAGCGAATCCCTTTGCGGGATTCCGGCAAGCCATGATCCACCCGCTGATGCAATTGCTGGCCTTGCGCCGTCAGCCAATTTTCCGACCAGGCCTGCTCATTATGAATGAACGCACACTGGCGCGGACAAAAGGCATAATGCTGTAACGCCGACAAAGGGATTAAGCGGGTGTCGGGCATGGTTAGAAAACCTCAATGACTTTAACGCCCATTTCTTCTAAGCCTTCTGGATTTAGATGAATAGCATAATCTCTAAACTCACTCGCTGGAGTCCCTTCTTCGCCCTTAACGCGCTCAACTGTGACACGTTCAAATAGTTTATGTGCCGGCGCACTACCCAACGCATTATCATGCTTAAACACAATGAGCTTACGTGCTGACATTTCACCACGCGCGGCTGAATGGTCGTGTTCAAACATCATTTCCAATGACTTCCAAACTTTTTCTAGGTCTGCATCCGAAAAGCCTGTTTTTTCGGCTAGCTTGGCGGAAACAAAACCATGCACGCGATACAAACCATAAGACACAATATGCTTACGCCCCATAGTACGCTCTTTTTCCAAATCCTTTTCATTGGTGACTGCCATACGGGTAATCGAAATCTCCAGTGGAATAATTGGATCAATCGATTTGGCAAAGGCCAACTGTAAAGGTCCGCGGACTTGACCTGAATTAACTTCGGTTGTCATTACCGCACCAAAGGCTCTAACGTCAAAAAAGTTAGCGCACATCCAATCGGTCACCTCTTTGGCTTTTTGCTGATCTTTCGGTAATTTCTTCGCTTCAGGTTTAATGTCTAGTGCATCATAAGCCTTCTGATTTTGTTGATTCAAAACACTCTTTTCTTGCACATAGATGTCATAACCCGGCGTATTTTCTTCACTCAACTGAATGTAGTTACGGATTTTGCGTTTCAAACTTACATCCGTGACCAATCCCTTACTGGACTCTGGATCAAGGCGAGGCATATTGCCTGCATCTGGATCACCATTTGGATTACCGTTTGTTACGTCAAAAAAGTAAACAAATTCATAGCGGTTTTGGATAGTCATTATTCTTCTCCTTCAGGGGTTAATTCAGTTGATTCATCTTTTGCTGTGTTAGAAAAGCGCGTATTCTTTTGATGGTAATAACCGATTGAAAACCGACCTTGGTTTTCAATCGAAAAATGACGCGGAAATTCACTGGGTAATAACCCCATAATTTGCCCCATTTCTTTTTCCAAATTAAATGCCAGGCCTGGTTTTTCTTTACGAACTTTAGACAGATGATGCTTACTGCCTGCCAACAGTCGTGGATACACCGAATAAGGCACCGTTGAAGCCGAGGCGTAATATTTGTCTGCAATCGTGGCATTTACCTTGTCACCTAGCGCAATGCGCTGAATGTTTTCTAGAACAGCAAACAGCCTGCCTAGCAAATAAGCAGGATTGGTATTGGATTCGTCCAAACTCATAGGGATCTCCTCTTTGGTTAATTGTTTTCTAAACTCTCTTTGTAAAACGGCCTTCACCAACGCGACGCGTAAGTCGCTAATATGACCATCAGCGCGAAAACGCGCTAACACCTGTGCAAGAATGGCTCTGGGATAACGCTGCCCTGTCAAAATAGAACGCATCAGTTCGCCAGCTAAATGACTTGGTACATCTTCCATTTTGGGCTTTTGCCCTTCTCGATGCGGTGCAAGTTGCATTAACAGACTCCAAGTTGAAGGTGGCGTTTTCCAGGGCAATGGATCTAGCGCTAAATCTTGGAAATGCTCGGCCAGCCTTTGTTGAATATGACCAAACTCGGTTTGCAGCCAAAAGCGAATGGAAAGACGTGCGGCATTCGGCGCTAATCCCAAAATAAAAAACTGGGTTTTTGGGTCAAGATCGGGTGCAATTTCAGATAAGGGTCTTCCCTTTGCCAGTTTTTCGATTTCTGCATACAGCTGAGCCGTTTCAGACTCATCTGACACGTAGGTCGGATTAAAGAAATTCATAAACAAGGATTCGGCTTGCTGAGCGTGCTTGGAATCATCGGCCTGCGCCCAAAAAACGAGTGTGGTATCACCTAAGATAATGGTTTGCTTATTTTCTCGGCGTAACAAGTAATTTAAGGCTGTTGTATAGGCAAAAGCGGCTTGTTCAGATACAGGGGCATTCATACCCTGTTCTTTCCCGTACGATTCAAATGATTCCTTGTTGAATGAAACAATCGATACACCTGAACTTTGACCACCGGAAACGCCTTTAATGGAAGGATGTAACCTAGAAATGGGTAGTTGCTTGCCTGTAATCAGGCAAATGGTTTCTTGAGCGTCATCGGACTTTAACAATAACGCCCAAAGTGTCTTTGCCTCTTGTGATTCATGGATATACTGCCGTTCACCATCCAACTGAAAAACAACATTGGTATCCAGCATCTCTGGTTTTAGGATTGTAAGGTCAGCATTTTCAGGATTCCAATTTTGCAAAAATAAAGATAACGCTTTTAAAGCTGGATCAACCGCATTATTTAAAACATCAAGGTGATATTTCTTGAATACTTCAAAAGTAGCTAGCGAAAGCTCAAATAAGGCATCACTTTTTTTGTCTTTTGGTGTTGCCATGCCTAATACATAGGCTGTTTTATCCCACAAAAAATTTGGCTTTATGCCCGACGTTCTTTTTTCTGGCCTGGGCACAGATATAAACTTAGGCTGAGGTTTTTTGTCTGCCGTTAAGTTAGGCACAATATCAACTAAATCACCTTCTTTTGATAGGACAAGAATGTAACTGATCTTTTCTTCGCTAAATCCAAATCCGTGCATTAAAAGGGGGAACTTCAATCACGCCTTGCTTTAACTCGGCTCTAAAGAACTTCGGTTCGGCGTTATTCGCAAAATCAATATCATGTAACATCCAACCCAAATCTTTGGATTCATCAGCTAAATCGGAAACGGGAAAATCATTATCCGTTTCGATCAGTGAAAAATAGGCAGGGAACTCCCGATTACCCAAGCACGGTTGGTGAAAAAACTGTCCCTTTCGTGCACGACGATTGAAAATATCCAAATGCTTGCCAACCGAATCCTCAGCACCGGCTTTATCAGTCAGCTCAAAGTGTGCTTCTATAACGTAGCCTACATCGCGCAATAACGTTGTTGCACGTTGCTGGCGATTATCGCCTTCATCAATCAAAAAATATAAATCTTGCGTAGTCTTACGCTTCATCGCGCCGCTAACTTTAGAAGATGAAATTTTGCAATTTCCCAACTCATTGCGCCGAATCGATTCAAAACGCACCGGCTTTAAAACATGGATTCGATCTACGACCCAACGAATGGCAGGTTTCCAGTGAATTGCTTCTAAAATACCGCGCGCGGCGGAAGGCGTTATCACGTCATACGATACCCGCTCCACCTTCATTTCTGGGCGCGTAAAGCAGGCGTAATCACCCCAAACATGCAATTTAATGCCATAAGCCATTATTATTTTCTCCTCTATTGATCCACGCCAAGCGGCGACTAAATAACTGAACTTTCTGCTTTGATAAAAGTCGGATCATTCCAACTGATGCCAAACTCTTTATCGTAAATATCTTGGTTAATCAATTCCCAAAACTGATCTTCAAACCGATGCGGCGCAATCGTCTGTATCGCTCCCGCCATCTGTAATGCCTCAAACCCTTTGTGAGGAATTTGCACAATATACGGCTGAAGTTTTCGCAATAACTTACCGACTTCATACGTTGTATTAAGCTGTGCCAATAAAGATTCTGCTTCCTCGTCAAACGCCACAAAAATGGGCTGCATAAAACTTTCGATCATCCGAAACTCTTTCGCAATGGTCTGAAAAGGAAAGGTCATTTTAGGCGCGTGATCCTGATGCATTTTCATTAACCGCTTTTGATCCAGCTCATCGCCCTTGCGCCAATAAACTTCCGAAAAATAGTCTTTAATCGCCTCTTGCCCCAGCAAATTGTCATAACCGCGACGAAACACCGAGCGCATACCTGCCGCCAAGCCGTTCAATTCTGGCGGCACATTCCAGTCGGGTGACTTGAACACCCAAACATGACTGTCTTCTTTGGTTTTTAAGCGCTCACGGTTACAGCGCCCAGCGGCCTGGGCAATGGAATCCAGTCCAGCTTCGGCACGCATAACACATGGAAAGTCAACATCGACTCCCGCTTCAATTAACGAGGTTGAAATCACTCGGCAGGCCTGGTTGTTTTTTAGCCTTTCTCGGATGACATTTAGGGTTTGGACACGATGAGCAGCACACATAAGGGTTGTAAGATGAAAAACGCCTTCAATCTGCTTTTCCTTGAGCGCTTGAAATAAATATTGTGCATGACGACGATTATTAACAATGGTCAGAATTTGTTCGTTTTCTTGAATCCGTTCTAACAGTTTTTCATCATCTAATTCACCTAAGTGGCTGACGCTGACAAGGCTTAATTCTTCAAAAAGTTGTGCAGGATTCGGCGCAATCTCGCGCACATTTTCAAAACCTTTATTAAAGTCCGGCTCGCATAAAGCAGGCTGTGTAGCGGTGCACAAAACAACAGAACAACCATAATTTCGAGCCAACTCATCAATCGCCGCCATCAC
>JACXUF010000227.1 GCA_014764105.1 Sulfuricurvum sp.
TTCGCCCCCCGCTCACGCAAGGTATCGTACATCACTTGAGAACATTTCACCTCGCCGATAACGGTCGGTTTATCCATCTTCATCGCGTACAACAGGGCCATCATATCCCCTTTGATATTATTTTTGTGTGTCAAAACCGCAATACGATCGGAATCACCATCATACGCAAACGCAATATCCCCCTCTTTCTCCAACAATTTTTTAATATCTTCGAGATTGTGCTCTTCACTCGGATCGGGGTGGTGATTTGGGAAAGTTCCGTCAGGATCGACATAAATCCCCTTGGCATCGAGCTCCAATGCACTGAAAATATCCACCAAACATAAGCCAGCAACCCCATTACCACAATCGTAGACAATCTTGGTTTTCATCCCTTTGAGGTGGGCGAACTCGTTGATCATAAACGATTTATATCGACTGAGCGCATCGATTTGTGTAACGTCGCGATCTACTTTAGGGGGAAAAGGCAACCTATCGATCTTACGCCCCAATGCGTAGATCTGTTCACCAAAAAACGGGGCTTTATTGATCGTGATTTTAAAACCGTTGTATTCGCTCGGATTATGCGACCCCGTAATCATGACCGACGCGCAAACGGTTACACCGTCAAATTCCTGATAATTGCAAAAATAGTTGACTGGGGTAGGCACCATCCCCATCCCTAATACTTTCATCCCTCCCGCATTGAGTCCAGCGGTTAAATACTCAAACAAAATCGGAGAGTGGCTACGCGCATCGTAACCTACCGCAACATACTTGCCAAATTCTCGCATCTCATCGGCAAGCGCATACCCCAAGCGGGTAATTGTCTCTTCATTCAACTCTTTTTCAAAAATTCCACGGATATCATATTCACGGTAGATAGACATAAATCCCTCTCAATTTAAACAATAACCAATTATACAACGCAGATAGTAAAAGAGTAATGCATGGGGAAAAATCCACCGTAAGAATAGTAAAACAGTGTCACAAAAGTGTTAACTGACCTTACGCACTTGATGAAATCAAGGGCAAAAGGGGCAGTTTT
>JACXUF010000082.1 GCA_014764105.1 Sulfuricurvum sp.
ACTTCTTCTGTTACCGCTTCGTCGTTTCCGCCGTTACGAAGTGCTTTACCTTCATTGATCGCTTCAGCCATTTCTTTACAGAAAAGTTGAATAGAGCGGATCGCATCGTCATTTCCAGGGATTGGAATATCGATAACGTCAGGATCACAGTTTGTATCCAATGGAGCAACAACACGGATGCCAAGGTTACGAGCTTCTTGAACCGCAATGTGTTCTTTTACCGCATCGATAACAAACATCATATCTGGCAATGTTTTCATGTGACGGATACCACCAAGGTATGCGATCAATTTTTCTTTTTGACGATTCATCATCAACGCTTCTTTTTTAGTCAAAAGGTTGATTTGTCCGTTTGCTTGCATCTCTTCGATGATTTCAAGTTTGCGGATTGATTTTTGGATTGTTGGGAAGTTTGTCAACATTCCACCCAACCAGCGGTTATCAACATATGGCATACCACACGCAACTGCCGCATCACGGATCGCTACGCGAGCTTGTTTTTTAGTTCCTACAAAAAGCACAGTTTGCCCCTCAGCCGCAGCGTCAACAACTTGTTGATACGCATTTCGGAAATAACGCAATGTTTTTTGAAGGTCGATGATATAGATATTTTTACGAACACCAAAAATGTATTTTTTCATTTTTGGGTTCCAACGGCGTGTTTGGTGACCGAAGTGTACACCACACTCAAGAAGGTCTTTCATTGTGACCATAAGGGACTCCTGATAGAGAAATATTTGTGTTCTTCGTTAATCTTGGGCGAATGCTAACAGAGCCGATGAGACACCGGATGCACGAGAATGACACGAATCGCTTGCGAATTTTTCCTGTATTTAAGAGAAAATCGCGCGAATTATACTGAAAAATTACTTAAATTTATCTTTGTTTAATATTAAACAACCATCACAATTTTATCACTTTTTTGATTGATTTCAAATTCCTTTTATATAATTTTTGTTAATATCATCAACACGACAATGCATGGGAATTTAAATAATCGATATTACAGACAATGGAACGATGATAAATGATGCAGGTGTGGCTCCACATCCACCTGCCGCTCCAAACCAAGCATTCGATACAGTTGGAGGATTACATACTGCGACTGCATTTGTTAGCGTTAATGGAATCGGCGATGGTTGGAGTGAGTTTACCGATGATACCCTTATCTTCGTCAGTGGTGCTATGTCAAAAATAACCCGTATGGTGGAAAAACAATGTTAGGTTCATCTGATAGCAAAACGGGATACAGCTATTGGATTGGAACTCAATTCCCATCGCTTATCAGCGATGAGGGTCGATGGGGGCAGAGTTCAACCATGGTTCAAACTACTGGCGTCCAATCACCTATGGCAAAGACACTCTAATCGGTTCAAAAATAGCGGCACGCGGGGATGCGTATGAGCTCTATTTCACCGAACCACTGGTCGAAGACATCTTGACATTCCAACTCCGCTATACCTACATCGATTACGATTACAGTGGCAGCAATGGGTTCTTTGGCACTACAACCGGTACGCCAATGAGCATGAATGAAGCTGTTGCGGCAGGTGTCGGGTCAATGGTTGTCGATAAGGCTCAAGATATCCGTGCCTATATCCGTTATAAATTCTAAAATAACCTCCCATCCTAAACGTGATTTGGAATCTAAGATTGCGGATCAAATCAGCAATGACACCATTATCCGATCAACTTCTCCAATTCCTCTTTTACTTTTGCCACATGATCTTTTACTTTTACATTTGTCCATACCGCTTTGACAATCCCTTTTGGATCGATAATGTACGTTGAGCGGACAATCCCCATATACTCTTTACCGTAATTTTTCTTCATCGCCCAAACGCCGTAGTCTTGCATCATTTGAGTGGTCGGATCACTCAGTAGAGTAATACCAAGATTTTGTTTGGCGATAAAATTGCGATGTGACTTGGTACTGTCAGCACTCACACCCAAAATAATCGCCCCCAGATCGTCATACTCATCCATTGCCGCGCTAAATTCGCACGCTTCGGTCGTACATCCCGGTGTTGAATCTTTTGGATAAAAATAGAGGACAATCCACTTGCCACGTAAATCGCGAGAACAGATCTCTACGTCGTCTTGGTTGCTCAAGCAAAAATCGGGAGCTGTAGTTCCTATTTCTAACATATCTATCTCCTTGTTTGTAATATTTAGGCGCTCTTCTGTTTAGTTTAGAAAAGCACCAAAAAAATATACCATAATCCAAGAACACTGCGTTTCTCTCGGCACTACTCCCTTCGGAACGGCCCTAGGGGTTGGATCATGGATTTTTACAAAATGACTACCGATTTAATTTCGGTGAACTCTTCAATGGCGAACCGTGGCCCTTCTCGCCCTACCCCACTCAGTTTCACTCCGCCGTAGGGCTGAATGTCAAAACGGAGTGTCGGCATATCGTTAATAACGACCCCTCCCACCTCACACTCATCAATCACTTTTTTGGCGTGTGCAAGATTGTTTGTAAAGATCGAAAACTGTAATCCATACGGTGAGTTATTCATCCGCTCTACCGCATCGTCTATTCCATCGACACGCACCAAACTGACAATCGGGGCGAATACCTCTTCGCACACAATTTTCATTGATTCGGTAACATCTGCCATGACGCACGGATAAAAAATCCGCCCTTCACGGTGCGGAAAAGTCAACGCTCTAGCCCCTTGCTCTATCGCATTTTCTACCCAACTCATTGCCCTCTTGACTGCTTCATCGTTGATAAGCGGTCCCAAAAAAGTATTCTCATCATACGGTGAGCCGACAATGAGTTTGGCAGTTGCTTCAGCCATTTTTTCAGCAAACGCATCATAAATAGAGCTATCGACATAGATGCGCTGAAGCGAAATACATACTTGCCCCGAGTTGACAAATGCTCCGATGGCACAACGTGCGGCGGCATATTCCAAATCGGCACTTGTGTCGATATAGGTTGCCGCATTGCCACCCAACTCCAATGATATTTTTTTAATTCCAGCATTACGGGTGATGATGTTTCCAACCCCAACTGAACCGGTAAAACTGATGACGCGAGGGATATCGCTACTGACCAATGCGTTCCCCACCTCCGCATCTCCATACACGACGCTGAGTGCATCTGGGGTAGCGTAAGGGCTTTCAATAAAAAGCTGTGCGAGTTTATAGGCACAAAGCGGTGCTTCGGGGGTCGGTTTCAACACCACCGCATTTCCCGCAACCAACGCAGGGGCAAGCTTATGGGCGACAAGATTAAGGGGAAAGTTAAACGGCGTGATGGCGACGACAACACCGACGGGTTCACGACGCCAGTAAGCATGGGCGCTTCGACCGCTAGCCATCGCGTCGGTGTTGATCGTCTCTCCGTGCATAGTTCGCATTATCTCAGCGGAGAGGGTAATCGTCTCGATACATCGATCCACTTCAATCCGCGCATACGTGATCGGTTTGCCCACCTCATCGCACAACACTTTTGCGAATTCTTCACGCTGTTCGCGGAGTTTCGAGGCAACATCCAATAGCCATGAGCATCGTTGATGAAGTGAAACCTTTTTAGCTTGTTTTGCCGCCCTTTGCGCGATTTTTAAAGCATCATTTGCATCTTCGGCACTGCACAACGCTACACGAGAAACAACACGTCCATCATAGGGGCTGAAACGCTCAGTGTAACTTTGCGATACAATATGACGTGATCCCATCCAAATATGTGCATCCATAAAACAATCTCCGTTGCCAATTATGTTTCAATTATACAAATCATCACCTAAAAAGAGGATGGAGCAATAATTTTAAGCTTTTTTTTGTCATCTTCTCTTTAGAATGTGTCCCAAAAATAGGCGAAGGACTATTATGCTCGAACTCAAAATTACCGATGGTGTTTTAGGGGTACGCCCTCCTGTCACTAAACCACATCCGGGATTTTATTTCCAAATCGGTGAGGAGCGTTTTCGCACATTGGTTGACGATCACTACGAGATGATCCGCAACAGCGACATCTCCTTTTTGTTTCCCGTCAACGACGAAGAGGATTTTGCCAACGCGAAAAAACACGCCGCCGATTTTTTCATCCAAATCTGCGGAGGACCCAACTATTTTACTCAAACACGGGGTGAGCCTCGTATGGTCGGTCGTCATGCACCGTTTCGAATCGACGAAGCGGCTCGCCGCCGTTGGCTTGAGTTCTATGCCAAACTCCTCCCTCCGCTTGAAAATGAGGGGATTAGTCCTGAATACATTCAATCATTTTGGAATTATCTTGACGTTTTCTCGATTTGGATGATCAATACCCCCTCACATTAATTTTCCTGCAATTGCGGGAAATCTCTATCTCCTTAATAAACCTTAAACCACAACTGCGTTAAAATCACTGAATTTTTCTTTTGGAGAACTTCTCATGAACGAAGCCAAATTTATTTGGATGAACGGCAAAATGCTCCCATGGAGTGAAGCAAAGATTCACATCCTATCTCATACACTGCACTACGGTAACGGTGCGATCGAAGGGACAAAAGCGTACAAAACCCCAAAAGGGTACGCAATTTTCCGTCTGAACGACCACACGAAACGTTTGATTGAATCGGCAAAAATGACCCTTATCACCGTTCCTTATACGGTTGAAGAGCTCAACAAAGCGCAAATTGAGCTCTTGAAAGCCAACGAATTTACCGGTGAAAACGTCTATCTCCGTCCGATCGTTTACCTCGGTTACGGCGTTATGGGTGTTTACCATAAAGAAGCTCCGGTTGAAGTCGCGGTTGCGGCATGGGAATGGGGTGCATACCTAGGTGAAGAGGGGATGAAACGGGGAATTCGTCTCAAAATATCCTCGTTCAGCCGCCCCAATAACAAATCAAACATGGGTAAAGCTAAAGCGGTCGGAAACTATCTCAACAGCCAAATGGCAAAATTTGAAGCGGTTGAAGCGGGATACGATGAAGCGTTGCTCCTAGACGATGAGGGATACGTTGCCGAAGCAAGTGGAGCGGCATTTTTCATGATCAAAAATGATGAGATCATCACCCCTCCTAATGACAACTCATTGGCATCAATCACCCAAAAAACGGTTATCGAGCTAGCGCAATATCTCGGCTACAAAGTAACCCGCCGCCGTATCAGCCGTGAAGAGGTCTATACGGCAGACGAAGCATTCCTCACTGGAACAGCTGCCGAACTCACCCCAGTTCGTGAAGTAGATGCACGCATCCTCGGTGCAGGCGGACGTGGACCGATTACCGAAAAACTCCAAAGCGGATATTTCGATATCGTATGTGGACGAAATCTCGATTTTGAACACTATTTGACCTATATTGACTAACTACCCTTATGCACTTGATGAAATCAAGGGCAAAAAGGGGAGTTTTCTGCCATATCAAAAAGATATGGCAAGCTTTAGGGGGTTGTAGGGACATTTGTCCCTGCCACTTTACGGGCTATGAACGTAAAGTGTCTAACATCAGTTAA
>JACXUF010000228.1 GCA_014764105.1 Sulfuricurvum sp.
AATTAACAAATTATACAGATAGACATTTAGATAGATTTGTTAAAAATATTGATAGTACTTACAAAAAACTATTAGAGTCTAACATTAGAATAGAGACTGAAAAAGAGATCATTCGTTTTGTCTTGTTTACTAAATTTAGAATTGATAAAGATAAAAAAATAGTAACGATTGCAACAAACAAAGAATTTGAATATATTTTAAATGCACTTACCAGTAATTTTACAAGATTTGAATTAGCCGAATTTATATCTTTGAGTAAAACAAATTCTAAAACTTTGTATCGTAAATTAAAACAGTTTAGAAAAACAGGATTTTGGGTCGTTGATTATAAAGAATTTTTAGAATTGATGGGGCTTACAAAATGGAATAGAACGGATATAAATAAAGAAATTAATCGTATAGTAGAAGATGTAACACCATTTTTCCAAAATTTAGAGCTAAAAAAAATTAAAAAAAATAACACAAAAACAGGAGCTATTCAGCGATTAGAATTTTCATTTGAACCAGAAATCCAAATAATAGAACAGTTAGAACAAGAAGTACCAAAATTAGAACAACCAAAACCAAAACCACAAATAACACAAACTAAAAATACAAAAACATATTTTGATAGTTTTTATGAATTTAAAGACTTTTTAATAAAAAATTATAAAGCAATGCAACAATTTAAAGCTAGTAGTTTAGGTTATAATCAAGATGTAACATTTAGCATAACACAGACTGGATACATAATGAATAATTACAGTGGCAAACTAGCCGATAAAGAAGATGCCTTTGAAATATGGGAGGCACTTTACAAAAACCAAACAGAGATTTTAAATTATATTAATAAAACACAACAAGATAAAAATTGATATACTTGAGGTTTTTTATTCGCCAATTCTAAAAAACTTGTAGCGCTCTCTTGTAAAGGGTTTTTCTCTTCTGTTGCAGCTTGAACTACCCTCTTGCTATCAACCATCTCTTTTCTAGTCGATAAGTCCAAGCTTGCGAGCTTTCCCTCAAGCCAATCTCTCTCCACAATA
>JACXUF010000229.1 GCA_014764105.1 Sulfuricurvum sp.
TCATCTCACTCAAAAACTGAGTGCTGCGTCTGCCTCCCTGATACTCCAGTGCGTAATCGAAAAAACTTAGCTGCATTCTGACCTTCCTGCGTCTTCTATATCTCTTATATTATCTAATTGGTGCTTATGGATATTTTTTGGGTTTATTCAGAGGGTTCAATTTCTGTAAATTCCAGAATCAGCTATGATAAAAATAAAAGGAGTCATAGATGGAATTAAAAGAAATATGTGTTATTTGACGGTGATATCCTGCAGAGGAAAAGAGCCTGTTCTGAAGAAAAAGTTTGATTTGGATTTGAAGGTTTCGATTGGTTGCGGGAACAGGATTTGAACCTGTGACCTTCGGGTTATGAGCCCGACGAGCTACCGAACTGCTCTATCCCGCGATCGTTTAAAAAGGGTCATCCTAGTGGATGGGGTAGAGGGATTCGAACCCCCGAATGCTTGGACCAAAACCAAGTGCCTTACCGCTTGGCGATACCCCAGTCCGCATTTCCAACTGCTCTGTGTCAGTTGAGGCCGAAATTATATGCAATATACGCCGCAATGTCAAGGGTTCTCGGGAGAAATTTATGAAAACTTTTTATTGGCTATAATTGCAACTATTTATATATGGATTTCATAACACGCGTACGGATTCCGACACAAGGTTCAGGGAGAGAAATGACACCGATCGAACGGGTAAAAAAGGCGATTGAAGCGATCAAGCGCGGCGAAATGGTCATCATGATGGATGACGAGGACAGAGAGAACGAGGGGGACCTTGTTTACGCATCGGTCTTCTCAACGCCGGAGCACGTCAACTTTATGGCGACGCACGCCAAGGGGCTCATCTGCGTTGCCCTTTCCGACGCAACGGCCAAACGGCTGCAGCTGACGCCGATGGTGACGTCCAACACGTCGGCACATGAAACGGCCTTTACCGTCTCGGTCGATGCAACCGAAGCGACCACGGGGATCTCCGCCAGGGAGCGCGACCTCACCATCCGCATCCTCGCCGATCCGCTCAGCCGCCCGGAGC
>JACXUF010000230.1 GCA_014764105.1 Sulfuricurvum sp.
CTCATAATACTGCACCTTTCAGGTGTGGGAACGTAGGTCGTTGCCTGGCCGTAGATTTCTCTTCTTTCTTTTAACAATAATCGTAATCCAATCACAAAAACCTAATTCTCACGAGTTCAAGCTATTGAACCTTTGTGCCATCCGCCTCTTTGTCGCTATATTTTTGTTCTGATTAGGGAATGTAGATTTTATCTATCATCTCTTTGTATTCTCTCTGGCACTGACTATCAGAGGTGATCCCTCCACCGCTTTTATAGAGTAGCTTACCATCAATCTTTTCAATAAAACGTATCGCTACGGCACTGTAGAGGTTTTTTCCGTCAAAGTGACCGAATATCCCTGTGAAATAGTCTCGATCGTATCCTTCTACCTCTTGGATTATCTGAAGTGTTTTTTGTTTGGGTGTTCCACTGATACTCCCTGCCGGCAACAGTGCCAAGATCAATTCTTCAATATTCTCTTTCCAATTACTCTCTAACGCGCCTGATATATGGGAACTCACTTGATGAAGTTTTTTCTCTCCTGTGTCAATCGTTGTGATATAACGGAACTTTTCCACACTAATATTTCTCGCGATTATCCCCAAATCATTTCGTAATAGATCAACGATCATGGTATGTTCGGCAAATTCTTTGGGATCGCTTAATATGATCTCAACGGCGTTTGGAAGCGATGCGTCGATTGTCCCTTTCATTGGGTAGGTGTGTATGGTATTGTCTTTTATTGTAATAAATGCTTCAGGGGAGAAGCAGACAAATTGCTCTTTCACTCTAAGTTTGTATGGAGCGTGAGCCATAGTATATATCTCTTGAAGAGTATAGGGTGAAGTGATCGGTGTGGGTTGTGTCAAATTGATAAGATAGGTATTACCGCTTCGGATGTGTTCTTGAATTTTTTCAAATTTTATTTGGTACTCCTCAAAAGAGAGCGGTGTGATAGATGGTTTGTGTGGGTTATTCTCTTTGTGTGGAGGTGCATTGAATGAATATTCGATATCTTCGTTTTGGAGATCCTTTAG
>JACXUF010000083.1 GCA_014764105.1 Sulfuricurvum sp.
ATCCATGAACAAAGCTCTTGGTGAAGCGCTCAAAAGTGCCGCCCCCGAACAATTCGAAACCCTCAAAGGGGCGAAAGATCTTAAAACTTTTCTCAGCTCCCTTTTTAACGACAAACTCACCTCAGCCAAATCCGATACACTCCTTCTCAATATTCTCAAAAACAACAGTGCCTTCAAAACAATGGGGAGTCTCACTGATAATCTCGCTTCTCTGATCGAAGAACTCAAAAATTCTCCCGATTTCATGGCAAAAACGGTCGTTTTAGAGAAATTTTTTAAAAACATCTCTACCATCAACCCCCAATCGCTTCAACATCAAATCAACAACAGCGGCGTTTTCATGGAGTCGAAATTAGCCCAAGCGATCCAAAAAATTCCCAATCTCACCCAAACATTGGAGCAATTGCATACCCTCCTCTCAAAAAACAGCACCAAAGGTGTCAAAACACTCCAAGAGAAAATATCAACCCTGCTTAGTTCCCCCCATCTCCCAAATGCCTCGCTCAACTCCCAAAGCGCCGTTAGCCTCTCCAATGCGCTCAAAGAGATCCAATCTACTCTGACTACCATCCTTGCCAAAACCGATCCACTTTATTCCAAAGAGGTCTTAGAACTCTCCCAAAAACTGGATCAACTCACCGTTGTTCATGAGATTAAAACATCCCTCTCTCAACTTTATGGAGCACTCCTCTTTAGCAAAGCACCGCAGAGTAACAATCTTTTGGATTCGATCGAAAAACTCCTCAAAAATCTCGACACCCCCGCCACCGAGGAGTTAAAATCATTTACGCAACAGCTCCGAGACGCAATCAAAGAGAGGGATAGCTCCAAAGAGCTCTCAACCCTTATCACCAAACTCTCTACGTTTACCAACCCCAAAGAACTGGTTACCGAAACCTTTTTGCGTGAATCAATGAGCAATGATCTAAAATCCAATCTCCTCTCCCTCTTCGAAGAGCTCAAAGCTTCAAAAGAACCCAATGCCTCTAAAATGCTCGAACAAGTAGATAAAATTCTGACCCAGATCGATTATCATCAACTCACCTCCTATCTAGGTAACGCCAACTCGATCTATTTTCCGTTTTCATGGGAGACTCTTGAGTGGGGGTCAATGGCATTCAAAAAAACTGCCAATCAAAAATTTTACTGTGAAATCAATCTGAAGCTCAAAGAGTACGGGGAGATGAATCTGATGATGGGGCTGTATGATAATAATCAGATTGAAATCAGTGTCTATACCGAAAAAGAGGAGCTCAAATCGCTTCTCTATGAGCATATCGGTACGCTTCGCTCGGCATTGATTGATGCAGAACTACATCTACGCTCCATCCGCATCACCCGTAGTGATGAGAATATTCCCAATCAACCTTACGAGATAGAGGATGACATGGACAACAGGTTTGAGGTGAAAGTATGAAAAAAGCGGTTGCGCTCCGATACGATCAAGAAAAGGAGAACGCTCCGCGTGTAGTCGCATCTGGCAAGGGATCGTCAGCGGAAAATATTATCAAAATCGCTGAACTGCACAACCTCCCGATCCGCAAAGACGAAGATTTGGTAGAGCTATTAAGTAAAGTGGAGATTGACAAAGAGATCCCCGAAAAACTTTATGTAGCGGTTGCAGAAGTGTTCAAATTCATCTACAACATCACCAATCACCCACCCCCTCATCAATAACGTAATCCTCTAGATCGATATTATCGCTTTCATTCACAGGATCGTATTTATGAATACCGTGTTCTCGCACCGATAACGGTGTACCGCTGATCAGCGGGTGCCATGAAGGGAGTGGTTTATTCTCAAATCTAAGACGATAGGCGCATGTTTCGGGGAGCCATGTAAATTCCGATATCCGTTCAATCGTGAGTTGGGTACACCCCTCTACTTGTGCAAACCGATTCGGATAATCACCACATTGCCCTACTCCAATATCATAACAGCGGCACGCAACGCGGGTGAGATAAATCGTATCACCCTCTTCAACTTGGATTCGGTTGAGACAGCACAATCCACAACGGTCACACAACGCTTCCCATTCTTGGGTGGTTAATTCATTAAGTGGTTTGGTTTCCCAAAAAAAATCAGATGGTTTAGAATTCATAATTATTGTACTTACAATTGTTAGTTTAATAAAAAAGAGGTGATGATAAATAAAAAAGAGGTGGAGCGGGAAACGAGACTCGAACTCGCGACATTCAGCTTGGAAGGCTGACGCTCTAGCCAACTGAGCTACTCCCGCATCACGGCTGGAAGTATATCAACCGTTCCCTTAATGATTCATGATTTATCGAACTCTTTTGCCGACAATATCCCCAAACAACAATACATCTTCCAAAATTGCCTTTTTGCACAACCCCTCTTCATCGAGATTAATCAACAATTCGCCGTTCGCACTGCTGAAGATTTTATCATTCAACATCACTTTGACGAATACTCCATCACCCATTTCTAACTCTTTTTCCAACCGCTCAAGCTCTTTTCCTCTAGGAAATACAACATCGATGCGTCCGTCATTTTTGTTGGCCCCGATCGCGTATAGCACCTGATTCTGACGCAATTTCATATATTGTTTGACGTTAAAAAACAAACTTAAAATATCTTCGGGTGCGTAAAAATCGTTGCTCTCTTCGTCATAATCGACCCCTTCGATCACCTCTTTGAGAACCGTTTTTTTGCGATGATCGAATGTATAGCGTTTTGTTGTTTTTTTCGAATCAGTACGACGAATTTTGATGTATTTATTGGGAACAAGCTTTCCATTGACGATGGTACCATGACTCTCATATACTTCGACACGATTGTTGGAGAGAAGTTTGGCGATTCCGGTGGTTCGCGCTTCGATACGGATGCTATAAGTATCGTTATCGCGGGTTTCAAACCGCGCATCGGCGATCCCCATCGTCTGAAAAATACCGTACGAGATTTCATAGGTTGCGGTGAGCACTTTGGCACTTGCCATCTGCGATAACAACACCAGCACTAAAAAAATCCGTTTCATTACACCCCACCTTTTTTGTGTTAATGTAGAGCACATAGGTTGAATTTGAGGGTCTTTTTGGTCGTATCGACCGTAAACATTGTCCACTTTTCCATAACCCCGTGCGCTAAAATAGAGCGATACGGCTGAGGTGAGGATTTTAGACCAAATTGTATCAATCGTCGAAAGTTCCACACCCTGTACAGTGGAAAAAAGCAATACCAAAATAAGTATTAAACGTTTTGAGCATAAAGTTCCTTTTTAAAAAGCGAAATTATAGTAAAAGCGAACTTATAGCTGCTATTTCTGAAGACTTTAACTCGAAACTGAAAATCTCCAAATCTTCGTTAATGTGCTGTTGCGACGTCGATCCGATCAACGGTGTGATCCCAACCTGTACTAGATAGCGATAAAGGATCTGTGCTTCGGTTTTATCATACTCCTGCGTGAGGGCAAAAAACTCTCGACTCGCTAAAATATGGGGATTGGCAGTGAGGCTCCAAAAACTCTGATAGAGTATCCCCACCTCATTGCACCACAATCGCAATTCCCGATCGTATCCGCTTTGATCGTAAAAGCGGTTTTGGATGATGGCAGGCTTGATCCCGCTTTCATTGTAGAGTCTTTGGAGTAGTTCGAGATCGTAGCAGTTACTAATCCCCAACTGCCGTGCACCGCCACTATGATAAAGCTCCTCCATTGCCCCCCACACCTGTGCGAGGTGCGAATAGGGAAAAAGGGGCGAATGGAGCACTAACGAATCTACATACTCCGTTTTCAGGTTACGTTGCGACACCGCAAACGATTGCGCTACCTGCATATTCAGAGCCAAAGAGGGATTATAAGGGATACGCTGCGGATCTTGACCTGCCAAGGGGGTGAATTTGGTCTGAACAAAGAGCTCTTCGCGCTTGATCCCCTGAGCTTCTAGACGCTCCAGTGCCTCCCCAACCCCCGCTTCATGATAATGTTTGGGCTGGCACGCCGTATCGATTCCCCGAAACCCGCTCATCACCGCCATCTCGACCAAATCGGCGGTGCGCTCTTTTTTCCATGCGGTTCCGTAGATCAGGACGGGCATTTTGACATTGTTGTTAGTAATGCGGTAGGGGATCATCTTTTACACCTCTGTGTCATTGGGATGAATGTGCAATTTCAACTCTAATGAGAGTATAATTCCACAATCTTAAAACTGTATGAGTTACATGAAAACACAACGTGTACCGTTCGGATTTCTCAACCATCCGAAAAAAAATGGTGTCTTTTTGGCGATTTATGTCGAATCGATCTCCCCATGGAAATACTTTAAAGACGATATGCAGCACATCAAATGCCCCGCCCTCATCATGATCGATCGGTGGGACGGACGTATGGGATTCCCAGGCGGAACTGTCAATGAGGGGGAACATCTTATGGAGGCTTTGGTGCGGGAGATCAAAGAGGAGATAGGGATCACCATCAAACCTGACCATGTTCACCCCATCGCCAGCCATGAGAACCACATCGTCACCCATCTCTACGGTCTCAAAGTGCTCGAAGCGGAGTTTTTGCACATCTACTACCATATCCTCAACAACTTCTCCCGCTCTATCTTACTCCACGCCTATGAAGAGGGGGATAAGTCGCACTTTATGTCAGAGATCACTGGGATCAAAATAGTCCCTCTCATCCACCACGACAACAAAGGGATCAACCGATTTTTGGAAAACTCGTTTGCTGGAGCAACACGTGAAGATTTGGATGTTCTGTTGCGTGAAATTTTGGATATAAAACTCGATTAGGTATAATTTCTACCCTTATGAACTCTAGGAGAGTTATGAAAACCATCATCCTCGTCGGGCACAACCCAAAACTGAGCAAATATGTCAACTATTTTTCGAGAAGCGATATTGAGAACGTCCCGAAGTGCGGAGTGGCTACCATTCAACTCAAACACAATAACTGGAAAACCATCGGCAAAAACTTGGCGGAACTCCTCTCTTTTCTCAGACCCAAAGAGTATCACAAAAGAGATTCATGAGGATCAATGAAAGCGTTCATCTTCTTTTTTGTCGTATTCAATATCATTACCTTCCTCATCTTCGGGTATGACAAATACCTCGCCCGCACCAATCGCCGACGGATCAGCGAAAAAACCCTTGTGTGGCTAGCGTTGATGGGAGGGAGTGCTGGGGCGGTCTTTGCCCAAAAAATCTTTCGTCACAAAAGCCGAAAATACCGCAACCTTTTTTGGATTATTCTCGTTGTGCAGTTTATGATTTTCGAGGGGCTGTGGTTTTATAGCCGTAGTGCGTCGGAGTTTTTATAATCCTATGGAATCGTTTTGGCTCAAACTCCTAATCATTGCAGTGTTCGCTGTCCTCATTTATCGCCAAATCCTCAAATC
>JACXUF010000084.1 GCA_014764105.1 Sulfuricurvum sp.
CATACGTGGCCCCATCATCTAATGGTTAGGATTCCAGATTTTCATTCTGGCCATAGGGGTTCGAATCCCCTTGGGGTCACCACTTGAAACCCTTTTTTTTCAAATACTTTACCCCTCTTTGGTTTTGCTTTTCTGCAATTGTTCTACATAAATTATCAATAGATTAAATATGAGGAGATTGTTTTGCGCTCGTTGCACTTTTATTTTTTTACGGGTGTTTTTTGGTAGCAACGATCGGCAGGATAGTAAGTGCCATTGGCTCCTATTTTCTATGTATGTAAACTAATTAACGATGTTACGCACTTTACGCTCATAGCCCGCAAAGCGGCATGGACAAATGTGTCCCTACGACCCACTGCCCTCTTTTATTTTTTCATTCGATTTTGTCGCTCTTCAATCAGCATCGCATTTAACACATCAATAACTTCACGGCTCCATTTTTCAGCTTCTCTGAAATAGGTCATAACGTTTTTTGATTCTTGTCCGCAAGTATTAGCTTTAACGCAACTAATCGCCGCAATAATATTATCATGAACTGATTTATGCGGAGATTCCAGTTTTTTGAAGCTAGGTGTGTTGCCAAAGATTTGAGAGCCTTTACCACCTTCAGCCCATTTACCAAGACGACAGTGATGGTGATCCACAAACTCTTCATCCACTTTATTACTAAATACACTTTTATATCCTCTTGCTTTGAAGAGCAAGTGATCCAGTTTAACAAGTACCATAAATACAGAATACAAGATATTTGTTGAATCTATTTCGATCTCTTCGGCTCTATTTTCCAAATCCATCAGTGTTGAACGAAACTGTTCAAGTTTTTCTGTTGATTTTGAAGAGATAGATTCCATGTTGCTAGAACGTTCATGGATCTCCATAGCGTTTTGCTTAAGACTTTGAACACTCATTGCTACCTCTGCTGTCGCTTTTTGGGTACGTTCTGCAAGCTTCCGTACTTCATCTGCTACAACTGCAAATCCTCGTCCATGTTCTCCTGCACGTGCTGCCTCAATCGCAGCATTAAGCGCTAAAAGATTCGTCTGATCGGAGATATCTTTGATCAAATCGATGACTTGACCTATGGAGCCAACACCATCATTAAGTTGTTCGACCGATCCATAATTATCGGTAATATTACCTACTAAGTGTTGCTGAATATTAATAATTTCACTAATTTCTTCATTGATTTCTATGGCATTATTACGGTTGCGTTTGTTGAGACCCTCAATTTCTTCAAGATGCTCAACACTTCCCGCTAAATCTTTTTGGAGAAGTTCCAAATCACTTTGACAAGCACATGTTAGATTTTCAGTCAGATTATGTATCAAATCAAACATTACCGCACTATCTTTGTACCTAGTGTTTTCTTGCTGAAGACGTTTATTTTCCTCTTCCAGCTGCATGATTCTATTTTCTTGTTCTGCAATTTTGCTGTGCAACGGTGCAGTATCCTCTATATGTCGACCTCCAAAGAACATCACACAATCCTTATGTATGTTAATAATTATACTAAGATTACAAAGTAAACAATAAATATTTACTTAAAAAAATCATAAAAATGTTACTAAAATTCAATTTTAAATCGTCAACATTCGAAAAACTTTTATTGAGTCTTCAATTTACCATTGCATAATCTAGGATGAAGATTGCTAGAGAATCGATTCCGAATTTATAGAATTTTACGCTATCTTTATGTAAGAGATTAGAGGGTATAACACTAGTCAATCTTTGCTATAATCTTCATAATATTATTTTCTGATGTTACGCACTTTGCGAGCAAAATCGGCAAAGTGCGTAACATCAGTTAAGAGTTTGAGCATTTAGCGACGTTCATCAATAACGAGATAGAATAAACAAGGATTACGAACATGGAACAATTTCTAGAAAGAGCAAAATCGGCAAGTCGTACGTTGTCGACTGCTAACACGATGAATATCATCGAAGCAAACGCGCTTGATATGGCAAGAGCGCAATCGGACAATCTGGCCTCTTCTCTCAAAGAGCGTCTGATGCTCGATGAGAAGCGGATCGAAGCGATGGCGATAGCGATCGAAGAGATCGCCGCACTCAAAGACCCCGTAGGACGGGTAATTGAGGGGTGGGTTACCGAGGCGGGACTTAAGATTGAGAAAGTGAGCATCCCTATTGGGGTGGTGGGGATCATTTATGAATCACGTCCGAACGTCACCTCCGATACGGCGGCATTGTGTTTTAAAAGCTCCAATGGGTGTGTCCTCAAAGGGGGAAAAGAGGCAGAACACTCCAATGCCGTCATTGCCGATGTGTTGCAGCGGGTATTGATCCGTAACAATCTTCCCAAAGAGTTGATCGCCCTCTTGCCGGATGCGACACGCGATGGGGTGGCAAAATTAATCAAAATGGATCGTTATGTCGATTTGATCGTACCGCGCGGCGGAGAGGCATTGATCCGTTTTGTGAGTCAAAACGCAAGCGTTCCCGTCGTCAAACACGACAAAGGGCTATGCCACACCTACATCGACAAAGATGCCGATTTGGAGAATGCGGTACGTATTGCCCTCAATGCCAAAGTACAACGCCCTGGTGTATGCAACGCGATGGAGACATTGCTGGTTGATGCTCCGATTGCCAAGATGATTTTACCGATCCTCAAAGAGGCGTTTGATCGTGAACATACCCTCCTCAAAGGGTGTGAACAAACCCGAGAAGTGATCGGTATTGATAAAGCCTCAGAAGAGGATTTTGATACGGAGTATCTTGCCAACATCCTTAACATCAAAGTGGTAGAGGGGGTAGAGGGGGCGATCAGCCATATCGTCCGTTATGGTTCGGGTCACTCTGAGGCGATTCTCACCGAGAACATCACAACGGCGGAACGTTTTATGGACGCTATCGATGCAGCGGCGGTTTATGTCAATGCCTCGACCCGATTCACCGATGGCGGTGCGTTCGGGTTCGGTGCCGAAGTGGGGATCAGTACCAATAAACTCCACGCCAGGGGACCGATGGGGGTAGAGGGGCTTACTACCTACAAATACAAAATTTACGGTAAAGGTCAAATCCGTTGAGTCTTGTATTAGATATACAAAATATCTCTTTTGGATATCAAAAAGATAGCTTATTGTTTAAAAATTTCTCCCTAACGCTGAATATCGGTGAGATCAAAGCTATCACCGGTCCCAGCGGTGTCGGGAAATCGACCCTCTTTGAACTCATTTTAGGGCATCGTAGAGTGCAATCAGGGGAGATTATCTCAAGTCCCCTTTCACAGGTGTTTCAAGACCCGTATACCTCGTTTCACCCCACCTACACAATTCGAAATCAGATTGCTGACGTAGCATCGATGGAGGGGCATGGGGAACTCCTAACACAAATGGGATTGGAAGAAGTCCATTTGGATTTTCTCCCCCATCAACTCTCCGGTGGACAGTTGCAACGTTGTTCGATTTTGAGAGCGTTGTTGATGAAACCCAAATTGCTTCTGCTCGATGAGCCAACATCGGCGCTCGACAATCTCAATCAGTTGGATATCATGAAATTGATTGTGAACCATGTCGATGAGATGGGGGTGTTATTGATCACTCATGACGGTGATTTGGCAGCTTGGTGCGCGGATGAGATTATTACCCTAACTCAACCAGTGACGGAATAGATAGTACCCAGAGCCCGCCATAAGCACCGAACCAAAAAGATTGAGTACCATATTGGTAGCTGCCATGAGAATTTGACCTCCGCTGAGCAAAAAAACAGTCTCCATCGCAAAGGTAGAATAGGTGGTTAATGCCCCCAAAAATCCCGTCGTTAAAAACGATTTCATGTGGACGCTAAATAGGGTAGTATAACTAAAATAGGCAAAGAGGATGCCGATAATAAAACTCCCGATGAGATTGACCCCGAGTGTTCCAAATGGGAGAGTATGCGAAAAATGGTGATTGATTTGACCATTAAGGTAGGCTCTAGCAACCGCCCCTAAAAAACCGCCACTACCGATAGCGAGGATGGTTTGCCAACTCATCATCATAAACCTTTTGCATACGTGTATGGAGCTCATTGAGCCATTCAGGATTGTTTTTGTCTGCAACGAATGAATCAAGGTAGATTGCTGTAACGGTTCCTGAATTAAAGATTTTCCGTTTATTGCTGAAATGCCATGCGGTAGCAATCAGCACAACTGGTTGTACTTTGAGTCCATATTTATCCGCTACCATTTTTGCGCCCACTTTGAATGGCTTCATTTTTCCAGTTTCGGTACGAGTCCCTTCGGGAAAAATGGTGATAACACGCCCCTCATCGATACGTTCTTTGCAATCTTTGAGCAGTTTGACGAGCGCGGTTTTGGATTCACGCTCCAGCGCGATATCATTGGGCAAACGGAGAACGAGACTAAAAAAGGGGACTTTGAAGAGCTCTTTTTTGGCAACCCATGCTAAATCTTTATCGGTGATTGTCTCCATAATCCCGATATCCATTTCACTTTGGTGATTGAGTAAAAACATTTGAGCTTCTGGATCGGGGGTCCCTTTAACGCGCACAGTAACCCCCATAAAAAATCGAATAAACCATGCGGAAAATTTGACGGCATAGGGTTTAGGGAGAAGATAAAAAGTGGCAATCATCAGCGTCATTCCGCTGAAGATGATGATTACAGCATAAAACCATTTAATTCGAGCAAAGATCATGTTTGTTAACCCATCCCACTTTGCCGTCGCCGAGGTGAACTTTGATGAAATCTCCCACCTCTTTTTCAGCTTCAAGATGCTCTTCTTGGAGGGTCATCTCAAAAATGGTTCCGTTTTTAATCGGGAGAAGATAGACTGGTGCATCTTTTTTGACGCAAATATCCTCATTCGGCAAAATGGAAAAGATGATATAAAACATTGGAAGTGCCGAAGCATAAAGATACCATTTTTGGCGTCTCCAGTAAAAGAGTCCTGCTAGGATCAACACCACTACCACTGAAGCGGCTACTTTCAACTCCGTATGACGCGCATCGGTCGGAGAGAGATCGCTTTGAGTCGATACAGTATCATCATCCACGACAATAGGGATACTGAGAGTCTCATAGCGTTGTTTTCGGAGATTAAAATAGGAAAAATTGAGAGTTTTCTCAGAATTGGGGATAATCACATAATATGTCATGTGTGATTCGCCAACATTGGAGAGTTTGGACTCAAATCCTTGTTTGATGGCATTGGGGATTCTGAAATCATTGATATTACAACGGTTTGCTTTCGCGGTAAAAATGACAACATTACTTTCGTTGTTGTAGACGGTCGTTTTGTAATTAACAATTGTGAATTTTTCAGCCAATACGTTTGCATACCCCGATGGAGGGCTAAGGGTGGAGGCGCTAATCGTAGAGCCGCTAAGAGCCTCGGAGACCGCACCTGTCGACGTGATGGTTGCTGTAATATCGGGAATTCGGATCTCGGATGATTGAACTAAAAAATAGAAGGTATCGTACACGCCGTCATCTTTAACTTTCCGTTTAGGGGTATCACTGAAGATGCGGATCCCCTGTTCATTTTGAAGGGTATACTCAATATTTCCCGAAGCGATATCAACCGGATTTAGTTTGATGGTCAGTGGGATAATTTCACCCACATAAGGGCGTGTAGGAAGGTCGACATATTCTAGTGCTAGACTGGCCGAAGTGGTTACCCCTGAAAAAAGAGAACCTATATCTCCACTGGAAGATTCGGCAGGGGCCTCCTCTTCGATGGGTGTAGTTTCTGGATCGGTTAATACAGAAGGTTCTGCGAAGAGAAGTTGAACAAAGATGAAAAAGAGGGGAGCTAAATATTTCAAGCGTGTATAAACCCCTCTAGCATTGCTCGACCGTCATTGGAACCGAGCAAGCTCTCCATCGCCCGTTCGGGGTGAGGCATAAGACCAAAAACATTTTTCGTTTTATTACAAATTCCAGCGATGCTGTCAACTGAACCGTTTGGATTGTCGATATTTCCCTCTGCGTCGGTGTACTTTAAGAGGACTTGATTGTTGGCATACAACTCTTGAAGCCCCTCTTCATCGATGTAAAAATTTCCATCATGGTGGGCGATCGGAATATTGACCACTTGATTTACTGCGCAATGACGGAGGAAATCGTTGTCATTATTAATCACTTTGAGGTGGTGGTGAGTGGAGATAAAATGGAGCCCTTCATTTCGTTTCAACGCGCCCGGCAAGAGACCCGCTTCGGTCAATACTTGAAATCCATTACAAATTCCGAGTACTTTACCCCCGTTCTGCACATATACTTTGAGCGCTTTCATGATCGGAGACATTTTAGCGATAGCACCGCTACGGAGGTAATCTCCATAGCTGAATCCTCCCGCAACAACGACCAAATCGGTACCATTTGGGATCGACTCTTCTTTATGCCAAAGGATTTGGGTTTCACATCCGAGTGACGTAAAGGCATATTGCGTATCGTACTCGCAGTTGGTTCCCGGAAATTGGATGATTCCTACTTTCATGCTTGGATCTCAATCTCGTAATCTTCGATAACAGTGTTGGCAAGAAGCTCTTCACACATGTGAGCAACTTTCTCTTTTGCCGCAGCGGCATCGGGTTCATCCATCTTGATAATGATCTGTTTGCCGACACGAACATCTTGGACACTTTCAAAACCGTGATGGACAAGGGCGTGTTGAACCGCTTTCCCCTGAGAGTCTAATACTCCGTTTTTCAAAAATACACTAACGATTGCTTTCATTATTTTCCTTTGTAGATTCAGTTCAAAATTCGGTTCAATACTTCTTCGTAAGCGACTTTGAGTCCACCGAGACCTTGACGGAAGCGGTCTTTATCCATTTTTTCACCGGTTTCTAGATCCCAGAAACGGCAGTTATCTGGGCTGATTTCATCGGCTAGGATAATTTTTCCATTTTCATCACGACCAAATTCAAGTTTGAAATCAATAAGATTAAGCCCTTTTTCATGGAAATATGGGCGAAGAATCGAGTTCACTTCACGTGCCATTGCACGAAGTTGATCGAGTTCTGCTTCGTTTTTAACCAGCTCGAGGATTAAGCAATGTTGATCATTGAGTTTTGGGTCGCCGAGTGCGTCATTTTTGTAATCGAATTCGACCAGCGTAAACGGAAGCACTTTTCCATCAGGGATACC
>JACXUF010000231.1 GCA_014764105.1 Sulfuricurvum sp.
TCCCACCATTTTTTTGGCGCTGCAGCGGTAGTTCAGTTGGTTAGAATACCTGCCTGTCACGCAGGGGGTCGCGGGTTCGAGTCCCGTCCGCTGCGCCATACTTCATAGCAAATCCTCTCAACTTTTTTATCAATGTGTTGCAATCGTACCTTTTGGATATTGTTGATTTTTCATTCTCTCTTCGCGCTGTTTGAGAACTTTTTCTTTAAGAACTTCACGCTCATTTTTCAATGCTTCAAGCTGAGGATGCAATTTCTCTTTTAATTGTTGACGCGATTGCTGTTCTTTTTGCTCACACGCCTTGTACTCTTGAGGTGTTTTTGCACTTTTTATGCAACTATCTGCCTCTTGTAAAATCCGAATACGCTCATTGTGACTCTGTTCTTCTATTTTTTTTCGTTTTTCAAACAACTGTTCATACTCAGCTTTAAGAGGATGGACACCCTCTTGTGCCATCAACAACGTTGCACTCAATAGACTTATTAAAAACAATGACTTCATATATCTCTCCTATTGAATAGGCTGTACGTTGTAAACAACCCCATCCCGTTTAACAATTTTTACACGTTGTCCAACTGCAAAATCAGTCCCTTTGGATACAACTACTATCTCCTGTTTACTATCTAAACGTACGGTTAGTTCCTGAGCATTCGATTTTCCAATTTCACTACCGGCATAAAGCCCTACCAAACCTCCCGCCAACATAGTCAACACAGAGCCTTTCCCCCCTCCCATCGTCGAACCGAGTACCGCACCAGTGATACCGCCAAGCGTACTGCCTCCACCTGAATCTTTGACAACCACCGCTCTAGCATCACTGATAACTCCCGATTCTGCGGTTAAAACATATTTTGTCGCATCCGCTTCCAATACCGGCACACCACTTTGTGTACAACCGCCAAAAAATACCGCACTCGTAAATGCGATCGCTACCAATAATTTCATGATATCCCTTTGGGTCTGGTAAACTTTAGCCGATTTTTTATTCAAATTTAAAGAGG